>CAYOTJ010000168.1:4461-7652 GCA_964406855.1 uncultured Saprospiraceae bacterium | reverse complement strand
GGGTAGTACTACCGACTACTATTGGGAATGGCAATATATACAAAAAGTCAGGGCCCTGGGAGCAGCCGTTCAATCGGTATCCTCGCAAGACTGGTGGAAAAACCCCACAGCAGAGACGGTTCGTCTTGCCGGCGCCATTCGAGGGCTTATGGCTGGCGTCCCCGAGGAGGAAGAGGAATAAAATGCGATAAAGTCTCTTTTATTCGACATCGAGTTTTCGTTTGTAGTAACTGACCCCTGCCCCGTATACCCAGCCTTCGCGGCCTTTGGGACTGCGAACTTTCACCCAGGGTTCGGCTGCCATTATTTTACCCAGGCTGATGGTATCCACCCTGGAACTTACCTCCCCCAAAAAACTCAGTTCGGTATATAGCGGAAACTGATCTATGAGCTCATGTCGAAGACCGGGCCCGGAACGCATTTTCAGACCTTCAATACAAACGTATAAAATGGTTCTTTTATCGCTGGTTGATGCAGAAGTGGGTCGGCGAGCCGTAGCGGCTGTGCCCGCTGCGGGCGCCGCAGGTTGTTCCGGCGCCGGAGAAGGCGCATAAACGGTATCATCGGCGGTTTCTTCTGCCAGGCGCGCCGATGCTTCGTAGTCCATTTGCGCACGAGAGCACTTCCGGGATACCCAAATCATAAAAACCAACAGAATCACCCCAAAGACGATCAATTCCAGCTTAACGAGGGTCGGTTTTTTGCCTTCTGCCATAGTTTAATAACATTTTGTTGGGGCAAAGTTGGCAAATAAGCAGAAAACAGCCTAATTTTACAGCCCGATCAAACGCTGATTGCCGGTAGCCATTACACTAAGTACATAATAACCATCGACCTCAAGCCGGCAGCCAGCTAAGACAGCTTGGCGCACAACCACAACTCCTCCGTTTGATCGCGCTCTGTTTATCGTTTGCACTGACAAGTTTTGCACATAGGCCGCCGTGTTTGTTCCGGCGCTACGAACAGAACTTGCCGACGCGCAGTATTAAGTACGCCATTTATTTTATGACAACATGGAGGATCTGCTCTACAAAATCGCCATTACCCGTATACCTTTAGTAGGCGCTGTGACAGCCCGGTTACTCATCAGTTATTGCGGCAGCGCCCAAGGGGTGTTTTCGGCAAGTAAAAAGAGCCTGCTAAAAATACCGGGTATAGGAGAGGCCATTGTCCGGGAAATTCGCAATGCCGCGCCATTAAAAGAAGCCGAAGAGGAACTATTACTGCTGGATCGCTATGGCATAACGCCGCTTTTTTATTTGGATACGGGCTACCCCGAGCGGTTAAAGTCGCTACCAGACGCCCCTATTATATTGTATTATCGGGGTGCAGCCGACTTGAATGCCCGTCGCACCATAGCGATAGTGGGCACGCGACAGCCCTCCGGCTATGGCCAGCAATTAGTGGAATTGTTGTTGGAGCAGCTTGGGCCTTACCAACCAACCATTTTTAGCGGGCTGGCCTATGGCATTGACGCTGCCGCGCACCGGGGCAGTCTTGATCACAACCTGCCTACCGTGGGCGTACTGGGACATGGGTTGGGGCTCATCTACCCGGCAACCCATCGGGCTTTGGCCGAACGCATGCAGGCCCAAGGCGGTCTGCTCAGTGAGTTTACCTACAAAACCGAGCCTGAGCGGGAGCACTTCCCCATGCGCAACCGGATCGTCGCCGGCCTGTCGGATGCCGTGGTTGTAGTAGAGACGGGTAGAAGAGGCGGCTCTCTCATCACGGTACAGTTTGCAGAGGAATATCACAAAAAAGTATTTGCCTTCCCCGGCCGTATAACAGACAAAACGGCCGAAGGGTGTAATTGGCTCATCAAAACCCAGCGCGCCGGGCTTATAGAATCAGCTGCCGATTTAACCGCGGCATTGGGATGGGAGGAACAAAGTAAGGCCCGCGCACAACAAATCCGGTTGTTTGAGGATTTAAGCGCAGATGAAGAAATCGTATTACATTTGCTTCGACAGCATGAACAACTCGGCGTTGATCAACTCGGGTATGGAGCCCGATTGAACAGCAGCGCACTGGCGGCGACACTGCTGGAGCTGGAATGCAAAGGATTAGTAAAAACGCTACCCGGTAAGCGATATACACTGAAATGATGGGAATGGAGCTAAAAAACCATTGGCAAATGACTTGGTTGGCCGCAGGAGCAATTATCATGACCCTAAGCTGCCATACACCCCGAGCGGCTGAACCCCCTATGGCCAAAGAAGAACCTCTGCCAATTGAGTATCCGCAAAATATCATCTTCATGGTAGCGCATGGTTTGGGTTTAACGCAAATTAGCGCTGCCATGTACGATCAGGGCAACCGCACTGCACTGGAACGCTGCCCCGTAGCCGGGCTGCACAAACCGTTAGCAGAGGATGGTTCCGCCTTAGAATCGGCACAAGCTGCCAATGCTTTTAGTTCAGGGCGTATTACTTATCCCGGCGCCATCGGCCTGGGCCCTGATTCTATGCCTATGCCGCAACTGATGCGCCAGGCAGCCGCATTGGGCTGGCATATCGGGTTGCTGAGTACAGGCGATTTGAGCGAAGCGCCCGCCGCCGCTTATTATGCTCAGACCCGCAAAGCCAACGACAAAGCCGCCATTGTCGACCAACTTCCAAACGCGGGTTTCGCCCTGGCTGTAGGCGGAGGGAAATTGCATATCGACCCTCAAAATCTGCAATCCCGAGGATATGCTGTCATTGATTATAAACCAGGAGTCATACAGCGGGCTGCTACGGGCGCAAACCTCGTTTGTTTTACGCCTGAAGGCGGCCTTTCAGGAACAGGTGAAAGTCAGGCGGCTTTGGCTCAGGCTTTAGGGGAATCGGTGGATTTGCTTCGCACGCGGGAAAATGATCAGGGGTTTCTGCTATTGGTGGATGCCGCACAAATAGGCAAGGCCGCCCAGGCCAACGACTCCTCCTGGATGATGGCCGAATTGAGGTCCTTTGACAAAGCCATAGATGAGGCTTTGAACTTTGCCGCCGAGGACGGACGGACACTGGTAGTCGTAGCCGGCGACAGCGAAATAGGCGGCTACGCGCTGAAAATTGGCCCCGGCCCGGATGTGTTGGTACCTACTTTCAACACCCGGCAGGCTACAACTACTTTATCGCCTGTTTTTGCCTACGGTCCGGGAGCCGAGCTTTTTAGTGGCATTTACCGCAATACAGACATATACAAAAAAC
>CAYOTJ010000168.1:0-4451 GCA_964406855.1 uncultured Saprospiraceae bacterium | reverse complement strand
CATTAGGCCAAATCACTGGCCTAAAAGAGAGGTTTTCACACAGGCTTAAACACACACAGAGAGCTGATTTTACCCCCCGGGTTTTGCGCATAACTGCAAAACTCCGGTTGTTGTTTTTTTCCTGCCCCAAGTAGCCAACCCAAATGCTTAAATCCGCATAAGCATTTATAAAACAATCCATTAGCAATAAATTGTACTTGCTTTTTATTCATTATAATCATTCGAACTCAAGTACTACGTTATGAGGCTAACTTTACTTTGGGTACTGTTTTTATGGCTCACCGCAAACAGTCCTCAAGCTCAGCCGCCACCCCCGGCCTGCCCGCCTGGAAGCACCGTTACTTTGGCCAGCACCTGCGCTGACGCCTGCGTTATTTGCGGCAGTATAGACGGGCTCACAGGAACCAACTCACTACCCGACTTAGGCCAAGCGCCTCCGGGCTTTTGTGCAGGGCAATTGCACAACACCCAGTGGGTGGGGTTTGTAGCGGGAAGTGCAAACATTGTACTGGAAATCAGCGTCTACAACTGTTCTTCCATTCAGGAAGGCCTGCAGATCGGTATTTATAACACCACCGATTGCAACGGGTTCCAGCAGGTTTCCAATTGCGAAGGGCAGGTAGACGTAAATACCTCCGCCGTTTTTTCCAATAATGTTCCGCTGACGATAGGCGGTATTTACTTCCTCGTTATCGACGGCGCCTTTGGCGATGTATGCGATTTCAGCATTGACGTATTGTCGGGGAGTACGACGCCGCCTTCCGTGGCCAATGTCGTGCCGCAAATTCAATTATCAGACAATACGCCATGCCCGGGCCAGATCATTACGGCTACCGTGAACCCGCCGGTATTTGGCGCCGGCGTATACTCCTGGACGGTAAATGGCGTGCCGGCGGCCTTCGACCAGGAATCCAATCTGGATATCCCGATTACAGAAGGCCCCGTTACCATCTGCGTAACGCCGTCTAACCCCTGCTCGCAGGGGGTTCCCAACTGTATCACCGTCAATTCCATGGAACCCGCTCGCATTGACGAAAACGTCACCCTTTGCGACGGCGATAGTTATACCTGGCCGGCAAACAACGATCTTTATTCCGATGCGGGCGTCTATTCTTATGAAGAAACGACCGATGAAGGTTGCACCCAACGCTACCAGCTCACCGTAGAAGTAAACAACAGCACCACGGGATCGATAGAAGGCGCCATTTGTGATGATGAAATTTTTTGGGTAGGCTCGGAGGCCATTACAACGCCAGGCTTCCAGATTGTAACGCTGGAGGGCGCCAATGCCCAAGGCTGCGATAGTATCGTAGAAGTTATGCTGACGGTCTATGAGACCTTCTTCATAGCAGAAGATGTGCAGTTGTGCGAAGGGGAAACGTACCTCGTCACCGACGGCATGACCAACGTAACCCTATCTTCAACCGGGGTTTATGATTTCCAGCTCGTATCGGAGAACGGCTGCGACAGCTTCGTTCAGGTTTACCTTCAGGTATTCCCCATCCCCGACGAGCCCACCTTCCTCAACGAACTCATTTGCCCGGGCGAAACCTATGAAGTGGGCGATCAGGCCTTCAGTTCACCAGGTACTTACAGTGTTTTGGTTGAAACGCCGGCCGGCTGCGACAGCTTAGTCGTGCTTACCCTCGGCATTAATGATCCCACCACCAATTTAGGTACCATTCGCATTTGTGAAGGCCGAAGTTACCGGGTAGGAAATGTGGATTATACCATGCCCGGCACTTACAGCGTCGATCTGCCTTCTTTTGTAGGTTGTGATAGTACCGTCAATTTCACACTCATCGTGCAATCGCAAATTACAACCGACCTCGATGTGGTGCTTTGCGAAGGCGAAAGTTATACCTACCTCGGCAATACTTACACCACTACGGGGAGTTATCCTTTCAACTACGTCTCCTCAGCGGGTTGCGATTCTATTTTCACCCTCAATGTGCAGGTCAATCCGGAACTAACCACTACCCTGAATGAAACGCTTTGCTTTGGGGAGTTCTACACTTTAGGCAGCACAACTTACACCGCTTCAGGAACGTATACCCAAACCTTTAACGGCAGCAACGGCTGTGACTCCGTCGTAACCCTCAACCTGACCATCCCGCCAGACATCGTCACCAACCTGTCGCCTGTCATCTGCGAAGGAGAGACGTTTACTTCCGGCGGCCAGTCTTTTGATGACGAAGGACAGTACTTAGTGCTGCTGCAAGCCGCTAATGGCTGCGATAGTACGGTCAACGTCAATCTCACCGTTGTCCAGCCCGTACTTGCTTCCGTCTCGGAAACCATCTGCGCCGGAGAGTCCATTACATTCAACGGCAATACCTACACAACGCAGGGAACCTATCCGGCTACCCTCACCTCAGTAGCTACCGGTTGCGACTCCATCGTCACCCTCCAACTTACCGTCGTTCAACCCCTGGTAACAAACCTCAATATTGAAATATGTACCGGACAAAGCTATACCGTCGGCGGCCAAACTTTTGATGTAGCGGGCAGCTATACCGTCGATCTCACAGCCGTCAGCACAGGTTGCGACTCTATCGTAAACCTCAACCTCAGCATAGCAGACCTGCTCGTAGGCACGGGTTCGGCCAGCATTTGCGCAGGAGAGAGTTATACGGTGGCTGACTCGGTTTATACCGAGCCTGGCGTGTACGAAAATCCGTTTGTGACGGCCGACGGCTGCGACAGCATCTTCCGCCTCACCCTCACCGTCATTCAGCCGCTGCAAACGCAGCTCAGCGCCATCATCTGTACCGGCGACACCTATACCGTTGGCGCCTCTGTATACAGCGCTACCGGTGTGTACCGCGACACCTTAGTGGCACTGAGCACGGGTTGCGACTCCATCGTGACGCTCAACCTGACGGTACCGCCCAACCCCACAACGTCCATTGACGCCTCCATTTGCCAAAATGGCAGCTATACGGTAGGGTCGTCGGTTTACTCCCAAACCGGCATTTACGTGGACACCCTGCTGTCTTTCAGGGGTTGCGACAGTATCGTTACCCTCGACCTGACGGTTACCGACTTTTACGAGACCAACCTCGACATCACCATCTGCGAGGGAGAGTCTTATACCGTAGGTAGCAGTACTTACACCACCAGCGGCGTCTACCAGGATATGTTTACCGCTCAGTTGGGCTGCGACAGTTTTGTCAACCTCACCCTCACCGTCGATCCGTTGCTGTTTACCAACCTGCAACAAACCATCTGCGAAGAAGAAATCTTTACCATGGGAGGGGTGGATTATTCGACCACCGGCATCTATACCGCTACCCTGAGTTCGGCGGTCACGGGCTGCGACTCTACAATAACCCTCGACCTCAACGTCATACCAACGGTTATTACACCCATTGCGGCCAGCATCTGCGAGGGCGAAACCTATACGGTAGGCTCCAGCACCTACAATGCCGGCGGCAATTACGAAGACCTGCTCACCTCAACGGCTACGGGCTGCGACTCCATTGTCAGGTTATCGCTGACGGTTATTCAACCCTTAGTGACCAACCTAACGGAATCCATCTGCGAGGGTGAAACCTATGCCGTAGGCTCCAGCACGTACTCCGTCAGCGGCAGTTATACCGATCTACTCACGGCCATTTCTACCGACTGCGACTCCATCGTAAACCTCACGCTTACCGTCATCCAGCCGTTGGTCACCAACCTCGACATCACCATCTGTGAGGGCGAAACCTACACCGTCGGCTCCAGCACATACAGCACGGCCGGTAATTATACCGATCAGTTTATGGCCATTTCCACGGGCTGCGACTCCATCGTAAACCTCATCCTGCGCATTACGCCTACCGTAACCACCAACCTCAACGTGGAAATCTGCGAGGGCGATTCCTATCAGGTGGGTAGCAGCACCTACACTGCGGCCGGCACGTATACCGACCTGCTTTCTTCGGCGGTTACGGGCTGCGACTCGGTGGTCAACCTGGTGCTGGGCATCAACCCGGTTTACGAAACCACGCTCACCGAGGCCATCTGCAACGACGAAACCTTCACCGTAGGCAACCAGAGCTTCAACCAAAACGGCACTTTCACCGTCAATCTCAGCTCCGTCGACGGCTGCGACAGCGTGGTCATCCTCAACCTTACCGTCTTCCCCTGCGACCTCTCGGCCCTTTCTTCCACCGATGGGGCCAGTTGTGCAGGCAGCGCCGACGGCAGCATCACGTTTGAGATGACCGTAGGCACAGCGCCTTACAGCTACTCCTGGCAACAACTTACAGGAGGTACCGCCACGGGCACGGGCAATATAGCCGCCAACAATCAGGACATCATCCTGAACGGGCTGGCAGCAGGCAACTACCGCATCACCGTCACCGATGCCAACAACATCATGGAGCTCATCAATGTAACCGTCACCGAGCCGCCCGGCATGTCGCTTGCCATTGCTGAATCGGCCTTCAACGGCGGTTATCAGG
>CAYOTJ010000167.1:0-7684 GCA_964406855.1 uncultured Saprospiraceae bacterium | reverse complement strand
GCGCGCGGGGTCGGGTGTTCCGCTACTATGCGCTCGTTTACCCCGTGGAATATACGCTTCGCTATTCCACGGGGTAAATCACGCATACCGCTGCACCCCCTCACGCGGCTCCGCAGGGGGCGGAGCCTTACCGCCGCTGCCCACGCCGGCGGGCATAAGCAAAGCCGGTACCCGGCGCTGTTATTCCATAAGTTTTGAACCCCAGGCTTTCAGCCGCTTCATCGCCATACAGAAAGGCGAAGATCAGGTTGTAATCGGCGCTATGCTGGTGGGCTTCAAAGAAAAGGTGCGCGGCATCCATATCCACATCATCGGGGCAAAGTGTAGTATCTGCCGGTGCGCATAGGCCCACAAATACCTCCTGATCAATGTGCTCACGCAGGGTTTGAGGTTTGGGGTGGTTCCTCCAATACAACATACGCAACGCATACTCCTGGGTTCTGGCCGAAATCAGCGCTGTGGAATAAAGCTCGCTCGTCCAAAAAACCGGGGTACAAAAGTTGCGGGTCATCAGGGCATTGAGCCTAAATTTGCTATCGTAGTCGGTAGTAAAGCGGTTGGTCCAACCGCCGTGCAAATCGTCTGCTAAGTTGAGAAACACCTTAAAGGCAGGCAGCCCATCCTCGCGCACATTTAACCTCGGTACCGCTTTGAGCGCATCTGAGGCGGTTTGTTCGGCATTCAACCCCATCAGTTCGCTTAGTTTATCCAGTATGTGGGGTTTGGCCATGGGGTTGTACCAGCCTATGGCGGCTTGCATATCGTTGTCGGAAGTTCCGCCCAGCAACCGCAGGTAGGCCTTGAAGCGGTCGAAGCTGGCCGGTTGCTGGTACAGTTTATACATTTCTTCCAGGATGTAGACCTGCTCGAATGTCATGATGGTGCGTTTTACCATTTCCCCTGCCCAACCGGCGACAATTAGAGCCAATAATTCCATCATTATAGCACACGCTAATTGAGCAATCAATGGGCAGCGATGTTATAGTCGGACAGGTATATCGTTCTACAAATTAAGGCTTATACATCTTGGCTTATAGAACGATACATACAAACTTCACCCTTTGAACGCTCAACTATGAGTTTCCGTTTCTTTACGCTTATCATTTTGCTGGGGTTATGCCCGCTCTTGGCAGCGGCCCAGTCCGGGCCGGGCTGGCACTGGCGCTTTGGCCAGGGCAACGCTCTTTTTATTACGCCTACTACCATTGCGCAGCCGACAGACGGCCTACAGTCTACGTTTGAGGGCTGTGCCACCATCAGTACCGCTTCGGGCCAGTTGCTGTTTTACACCAATGGCGGAGGGCGCGACCCCCTGCTAAGCGGCCAGAGCAGCGGTAAAATATGGGATAGCAATGGCACGGTTGTTTACGATATGGGCAACACCGAGGGCGGCGGCTTCAGCGCAGCCCAGTCGTCGGTATTTATTCCCAAGCCCGGCGGCGGCTCGCGCTATTACCTCTTTACGATGGAGGAGACAGAGTTTGACGTCGGCGGGGCAGTGCCCGGGCAGCCGCAGGGGCGGGGCCTGTCGTGGTTCGAGCTCAACGCCGCCATTCCGGGCACAGGGGCGGTGCAAGCTCCCCCTACCCAAGTGTACGCACCCTCCTACGAAGGCTTATGCGCCATCAAAAACCTCAACAACCTCGACTACTGGATCATCATCAATGACGCGATAGATGCATCGCTGCGCATTTATCGCGTCAATACGGCGGGGATACAGTATGCCGGCAACTACTTCCCTGGCACAACGGCCGGCATCATCAAAGGGGCTACTGACCGGACTTGGATAGCTATTCCCAAAGGCTCTGGCGGTGTTCTGCTCTTTCGCTTTGATGCCGCTACAGGCGTGCCCGAGGCGCCCGTCCTCATCCAGGAAGACGAGCCCATCTGGACGGTTGAGTTTTCGCCCAGTTCGCGTTATCTGTATGCCGTCGGCACTTCGGGCAATGGTTATCAGGTAAGGCGCTACGACCTGAACAGCGCCGATATTCCCGGCAGCGGCCAAACGGTAGGCACGCAATCGACGGGCAATGGGGCGCCCATCATTGGGCAGATGCAGGTGGCCGCCGACGGGCGCATCTATTTTGTAGAGCGCGATGTGCTTGGCGGCGTTACCAACTTAGACGTCATTGCCTGCCCCGACTCGCCTACGCCCAGCATTGTCAACAATGCCTTCAGCTACCCGGCCGACGGTTCCGGGGCTTCTCCCGGCGATTTCTTTGGGCTGCCCAATTTCGACAATTCGCTTTTTTATATACCGCCATCAAACACGGTACTTTCGGTAAGCATAGGGCCCGAGCCTGCCTATGCCTGCGAAAACCGCCCGGCTATATTGCAGGCCGGTATCACAGGCGGCCCCGTTACCTACGCCTGGTCGACGGGCGCTTCTACCCCGGCGGTTACCGTTAGCGAACCGGGGATTTACAGCGTTACCGTCACCGACAACTGCGGAAGTACAGCCACGGATACCCTCGAAGTGCTGGCTGGCTACAGCGCGGGCACGCCGCCGCCTACCTTGCGCTATTGCACAGGCGCCCACGACACCTTGCGCTTAGCCGAGCTGCTGCAAGGCGAAGATACCGTAGGCGTATGGTTGGAGGTTTCAGATGCGCCCTCTTTAGGCGGCGCTTTCGATGCCGAGGCCGCCACTTTCGCATTGGCCAATCAGCCGCCGGGTATCTATCGCTTTCGTTATTCCACGCCGCCCGTGGGCGCCTGTCTCAGTGATCAAAGCACCCTTGAGGTAGTCATTGGCGGCGCCATTGGCAGCGCGGGTCTTGAGTTGCTGCCGCCGGTATGCCCCGGCGACGCCAACGGGCTCATACGAGTAGGGGCCGTTGCGGGGGGCTTCCCTCCTTTTGCTTATGCCCTCGATGGCGGCGCTTTTAGCACCGTCGACAGTTTTCCCAATCTGGCGGCCGGCGCATACACCCTCAGCATCCGCGATGAGCAGGGCTGCCGCTTAGATACCACCCTGACGCTGGCCGAGCCCCGGGGCTTCACCATTGCCCTGACGCCTGCAACGGAGGCTACCCTCTTCAGGGGTGAATCGATACCGCTGGCGGTAACTGTCGATCCGCCCGGCGGCGCCTACACCTATAGCTGGCAGCCCGCCGAAGGGCTATCCTGCGCCAACTGCCCCGCGCCCGTCGCTTCGCCTCGCCAGACAACCGACTATCTTGTGACGGTGCGCAGCGGCGGATGTGCCGATAGCCTCCCCCTGCGCATCAATGTGCGGATACCCCGGCGGGTGTACCTACCCAACGCCTTCTCTCCGAACGACGACGGCGTCAACGACCGCTTTGCGCTTTTCAGCGATGATGGGGTAACGGAAATAGTGTCCTTCCAAATCTTCGCCCGCTGGGGCGAACTGGTGTTTTCGCGCAGCAACCTGCCCGCCAACGAACCTTCGCAGGGCTGGGACGGCCAATTCAAGGGTGAGCCTGCCCCTGGCGGGCTATACCTCTACACGGCTTTGGTGCGCTTTGAAGACGGGGCCGAGCAGCGCTACGACGGCAACGTAACCTTAGTGCGATAGCGGCATGGATAAGTAGATTTGGCCATTTAGCTGCGCCGCTTTATTTTTGTCGGTATGCCGTTGACAAAAGCGGCATACCGATACCATGAACCGACGCACTGGCTACCGCCGGGCGCAGTCTTTGCCAAGGCTGGCTCCGGCGTTCTTCCTTTTTATTCAATGCGCATTGCTTATGCTCCCCGACCTTGCACAAGGGCAAACCACCCACGTATACGCCCGCGAACTGCATAGCGGATGGACCTTCCGACAGGCCGGCTCTGCCGAAACCTGGCTGCCCGCCGTGACGCCCGGCTGTATTCATACCGACTTGCTGGCCAACGGCCGCATAGAAGACCCCTACTACCGCACCAATGAACGCCGGCAGCAGTGGATCGACAAGTTCGACTGGGAGTACCGCACCCGCTTTGAGGCCGACGACAGCCTGCTGCAAAAGCAAAATATCGCCTTGCATTTCGAGGGCTTAGACACCTACGCCGAGGTGTTCGTCAACGACGTGCTGGTGCTCAGGGCCGACAATATGTTCCGGCAGTGGACTGCCGACATCAAAGCCGTAATTCGCCCTGGCGATAATGATCTTTACATCCTGCTGCGCTCGCCCATACAGAAGGGCGTGATGGGCCTCAAAGCGCTGGGCTACCCCCTGCCCGCCTCCAACGACCAGTCGGAAAATGGCGGCATGGGCGATAAGCGCGTCAGCGTCTTCACCCGCAAGGCGGGCTACCACTATGGCTGGGACTGGGGGCCGCGCTTTGTCACCTCGGGCATCTGGCGCCCGGTGAAGCTCATGGCCTGGAACGACGCCCGCATTCAGGACGTGCACATCCGCCAACAGTCGCTCACCAACTGGCGTGCCGAATTGGTGGCCGCTATCACGGTACAATGCGCCACCTCCGGCCGCTACACCCTTAGCGCCCAGGTAGAAGAAGCCGGCGTGGCTGCCACCCGGGAAGTGGAGCTCACCCCGGGCCTGCACACCATTGAGCTCCCGCTGGCCATCAAAGACCCGCGCCGCTGGTGGTCGAGGGGGCTGGGCGAGGCTTACCTCTACCACGTGAGCACCCGCCTCAACGGGCAGGGCGCCCTCGATGGGCGTCGCACGGCTACGGGCCTGCGCACCCTGCGCGTAGTGCGCGAGCGCGACTCGCTGGGCGCCAGCTTTTACATAGAGCTCAACGGCGTGCCTGTGTTTATGAAGGGGGCCAACTACATTCCCAACGACTTGTTTTTGCCCCGAGTGAGCCGGGCCGAGTACGATCGGGTATTGGCTACCGCCACGGATGCCAATATGAATATGCTGCGGGTGTGGGGCGGCGGCGTTTATGAAGACGACTACTTCTACGACCGCTGCGATGAACTGGGGCTGCTGGTGTGGCAGGATTTTATGTTTGCCTGCAGTATGTATCCCGGCGATGCGGCTTTCCTCGAAAATGTGCGCCAGGAGGCCATACAAAACGTGCAGCGCCTGCGCAATCATCCCAGCATAGCCCTCTGGTGCGGCAACAACGAAATAGACGTAGCCTGGGCCCAGTACGATGAAAAGCGCGGCTGGGGCTGGAAGCAACAATACAACCCCGCCCAACGGGCCGCCATTTGGAAGGCTTACGACACCCTCTTCCATGAGCTGCTGCCCGAAGTGGTCAAACAACACGACCCGACCCGCTTCTACTGGCCTTCATCGCCTATGGCCGACTACGGCGAGCTGGCCGGCAATGACACCCAAAAGGGCGATATCCACTACTGGGGCGTATGGCATGGCCGCCATCGCTTCGAGGAGTTTCGCAAAAACATTGGCCGTTTTATGAGCGAGTACGGCTTTCAGTCGTTCCCTGAGCTTCGAACCGTTAAGGCTTATACCCTTCCGGCCGACTGGGACATTGAGTCGGAGGTAATGGCGGCCCACCAGCGCAGCGGCATCGGTAACCTCCGCATCCGCGAGTATATGGACTGGTACTACCGCACCCCCAAAGATTTTGAACCCTTCCTATACGTAGGGCAGGTGTTGCAGGCCGAGGCCATCCGCATCGCTATTGAGGCCCATCGTCGGCGGATGCCCCTCAATATGGGCTCGCTCTACTGGCAACTCAACGACTGCTGGCCGGTAGCGAGCTGGTCGAGTACCGACTATTACCGCCGCTGGAAGGCGCTGCACTACTTTGTGCGCAAGGCATTTGCGGATGTCCTCATCTCGCCCGATCTCGCCGACGATCAGCAGTTGCGCATCTATGGCGTTTCCGACCGGCTTAAGCCTTTATCCGGCGAGTTACAACTGCGCCTGCTGAACTTTGACGGCAGCGAGCGCTGGAGTCATACCCAACCGATGACGCTGGCGGCCAATACCAGCGAGGTCTACTTTGAGCGCCCCTTGACCGAGCTCTTAGCCGACGCCGATACCGCCGCCGTAGTGCTGCATGCCACCTTTGTGGCCGATGGGCAAACCTTAGCCGATAACCTCTGCTATTTTGCTCTGCCCAAAAACCTGCGGTTGCCGGCGGCCCGCCCCCAACTGAACATCACAGAAGCCGACGATGGCTTCTGGCTCAGCGTCCGCGCCGGGCAGCTTCTTAAGCATCTGTACCTCAGCGCGGATGCGGAAGAAGAAGTGTTCTTTTCCGATAATTACTTCGATTTGCTGCCCAACCAGTGGGTAAGGATACACTGCCGCACCTCATTGTCGCGCAGCGCATTCGAGCAGGCGCTTCGGGTACTGAGCTTAGTGGATACGTTTTAAGGGGGCGCCGCATAGCATCTTACTTCTTTGGGCAGCTTGCGCGGCGCCGCGTGAGGGGGTGCAGCGGTATGCGCTCGTTTACCCCGCGGAATAGCGAAGCGTATATTCCGCGGGGTAAACGAGCGCATAGGAGCGGAACACCCGACCCCCGGCCCCTTGGTAAAGCGCCCTTCCGCCAGGGAATGACGCTAAGGGGGCCGGGGGGCACGCCCTAAAAAGGATTTTCTCGGTTTAGCGGGTCTATGTTCTTTACCAGCGTTATTTTTGATGTCAAGCGCCCTCGTGGCAACAAGGCTATTGTCGTATGATGCGGGCCAGTTGCAGGCGGCCGTCGTGGGCGGCGGCGCGGCAGAGGTAGATGCCGGGCGGCAGGGCGTGGCCGGGAGCGAGATGGCGCAGGCCGCCGCTGCCTGTCTGCTGCCATAGTATACGGCCATTGAGGTCCATTAAGGCCAGCGTCCATTGGCTGCCGTCGTCGGGCAGGGCTACCCAGGCTGCGTCGCCGCGGGTGGGGTTGGGCCATACCTTGAGCAGCTCGGGACGGGCGATGGGGCCGCTTAGGCCTGTGGGGAGTTGGGGGATTTGCGCATCGAGCCAACCTAAGCGGTTTTGGAGCCAAGTGCGCAGGTAGTCGACTTCCTGAGCGTAGTTTTCGCCAATGAAGGCATTGGGCCATACATACTGCCCAAAGATGGGCCAGCGCTCAAAATTGCGTGTCTGAGCTTCTGCGAGCAGGGTGGAGATGGAGTCGATGACGCCAAACAGCGCTTCGTTGCTCCAGGCGCCGGCGCGCAGCATGGCCCAGCGCTCGGCGATGCGCTGTTGGAAGGCAGGGTCGTTCCAGAGCTGCGCCCACCAGAAGTGGATGATCCAGCCGTCGTCGGGGCATAGGGTATTAAAATCGAGGGCCCAGCCGGTATAGTCGGCGCCGCCGCAGTAGTCGCCTATACCGAGGGATATGTTGAAGTCCCAGATGGGGCCCATAGCGATCTTGCCGCCGTCGGTGTCGCGTTGTTTATAGAAGTAGGCGCTCAGGCGGTAGCCGTCGGTGTTTTTGGCTAATTCCTGCACCAGCAGATAGTCGATCCAGGTGTCTACGTCGATCCAGTCGGCGTAGTGCTGCCCGTAGTCGGGTGCGGCCAGCATATCCTCAAAAGCGCCGAGATAATTGCGGATGTAGTTGGCCTGTTCGGGCTGGATATCTTCTGCTTTGGGGTAGTGGTATTGAAACCAGGTTTCCTGCCAGGCGCCAGGTGTGGGCGCGTAGGCCGAGGGCCAGTCGCCGCCTACGGAACCGGGCGAGGGGCCGTACTTGTCCATGCGCAGGATATAACCGCCTGTGAGGGCGTTGCCGCTGATGTCGTCGGGGTCGAGTTTTTTTATATTTACCCGTTGCGCATCCCGCTTGATGGTTTCGA
>CAYOTJ010000166.1:0-7709 GCA_964406855.1 uncultured Saprospiraceae bacterium | reverse complement strand
GTGTCTACTTCCAGCAGATAACTCCGGAAATCGTAGTTCAACCGGGTGCGGTGAGAATTTCGTTTTGCCCCACCTATAATAAATCCATTTTCACTAACCAACCCACTAAGGCCCAATTCCAAAAACAAGGTTCCCGGTTCTATCTCTCTTTGCCATTCTACTGCACCCAATGTATCCGTTTTAATCAATACCAATTGGGCAATATCCGGTGGTTCCGGATTCTCAACTGCCGTACCTACCAGTAAATAGCCATCAGCGCTAACAAGCACTGCACCAGCCAACATCAAAGCACCCGCGTACAATGGATTAGGGTAGTTTTTTGTCCAGAGTGTATCGCCCTGTTGGTTGTACAACATGATAAAAAGAGAAGTGCCTATTCCTGATTCCGAAGTATACCCAGCGGTGGCCAACTGCCCGGATGGCGTCATTTGCAAACCGGCACGCCATATTTCATAAGACTTATCCACCTGCTCTACCACTTTCACCTCCAAGGGCTGGCCTTCCCAATCAAATTTCACAAACAGGTTGGCGGTAGTAAACGGCGAGGCGGGCCAGGAGGTGATCCCATTGGCCCAATAGCCATCGGGCGCCACCGCTATGCCCGTGAGTATCGCCACTGGCCGATCAAAATGCAACCTACGGCTAAAGTAATCCGTTTGGGCGTGTAAGGAAGTTAAAAAAAGGCCGCACCACCACCCACAAACAAATAATATAAATCGGTTCATTTGAAAAGGGTTTAATGGGCGAGGATGCTGATGCGTTGAGGGGTGACCACTGTTTGGCCACGTTGGGTAAGTCGGTACAAGTATACCCCCGCTGGGGTTTGGTGTGGATACCAGGTATGCTGGCCTGACGTAGCGCCTGACAACGGAACGGTATACACTGTACGGCCCCACAGGTCGCTTACCACCAAATGATATCCACCCCCTATTTGATCGTTTAGGTGGTAGCTGAACAGCACTTGTCCATGAGCCGGATTGGGCGTAGCCGTCAGTTGTAGCTCTTTTGTGCTGCGTTGCTCATTGGATATTGCTGGAGCAGGGGTGATAGCGTTTTCGCTCCGTAGCGCCTGTGCCGGTTCGTCGGGGAAAGGAGGCAAATTGAGGTAGTTGTAGCCGTAGGCTACATTCATGATTTGGCGGGCTTGAGCCCCTGCTGAACCAAAGGTATCCTGATCGGCATAGTCGACCAGCAGCGCTTGTTCGGCAGGTAACAGGTCCGACCAGTCGCGCCCCTGCGCAACTACCTGGGCTTGCAGTGTTTTGATGCCCTGGTAAGTGACAAAATCAGCCGCCGCTAGGGGCTCGGTTGGCGCTTGGGACGCCATCGAATCTTGTAGCCACTGCTGGGCTTGCAGTGACTGGCCTGCCTGCCAGTAAAGTTCGGCGCGCAAGCGAAGGCTGGCAAAGTCGTGTTGGTCGGTGAGCTGGTCGTGTAAACGGGTATGATGGGCACCGGCACTATCAAGTAAGGTGTTTAGTATTCGTTTGCGACCCAATGCCTGCATGGCCGCATAACTACTGCGCAGCTTGGCGGTATCTCCTGAGGTGGTTACGCCACCCACTACAGCCGCTTCATACTGTTGTTTGGCGCTCAAATACAATGTAAGCTGTTGGGAAAAATCGGACTCCAAATCTGGTTCTTTTTCGGGCGGCACATCGTCATCCTCTTCGTCAAGCTCACAGCTATTTAATTGGGCTTCAATTTTTTGAGTATTTACCACATTGCCTGGATTCTGCCTTGGAGCAGTCATGTCGTTGTCGAAATAATGATATTGGAGGGATAGCGCATCCGGGGCATTGCGAAAATTGCGGCCGTCAGGCACATCAGCTGTGCCCGTTAAGTTGGTAAAGGTATTGCCTGCCGCCAAGCTGACACTACCTTGGAACCTGCCTATTCGACCTCCGTTACGCACATAAAAATCATAGCGGTCGGTGAGGGTGTTGGCATTACAAATGTACTGTAAGCCGCCAAAAAACTCTATTGCATTGACTCCTTCCGCATAGTTGCTGAAGGTAAGTTGATGGAATGTATTATTTGTGATTTCATTCGCTGCTGCCCCCGTTTGGTTAACTACAATGCCCAGGGTATTTTTTAACAGCGTGCCTTGCAAGGAGTTGTTCTCCAATTTAAAGCCAGTCCCGGTTTCTATACTCACGCCTACCCCGTCCCACTCGGTAGGCGGGACGGTGCGGTTGTATGCGCCTAGCATAAAACTATTGTCGCGGATAGAAAAATAAGATATATCCCGGCTGATGATTCCCGCATAACATTGTTCGAACACGCTATTCCGAACAGTATAAGACAATACAGATCCGGCCTGGCCTGCTTCAATACCCAGGTACAAGTTTTTGAATACACCATTTGTTACCGAAAATGAGGAATTCAGGGATGCAATCCCACTGGCTCTTAAATAATCATTCAACCCCGTGCCCGTGCGCACATCTCTGAAATGGCTGTCGGATATCGCTAAGCGGTGGATACCCCGCAATGTGATGGAGGCATACAAATCGCCCTCAGGGTAGAGGTTGTCAACTAAAAAATCGCAATCATCGATTTTACTGCGGTTACCCAGGGTAATCACCGTGCTGGAAGTGGTTACACTATACAAGTACGGCCAAAAATAGAAGCCGTAACGACAGTTTTTGATGGTGCTGTTATCGGCCAGCACGTAACCACCTGGTAGTACCGATGCCGCCGTATTGGCGTACTCAACCAATGCGTTATTTTTTAGCTCCAGTACCCCTTGGTTGGACGGCGTTTGTGACAAACCGGCGTTGCCGCCTACAAGTATGCCTCCCCAGAGCGACCCGCAATTTGGAGAAGATATGGTCAAGTGCCCTCCGTCTACCACCAACTTGCCACCCGGCTTGATCTGAAAAGTAGCATCGGGCGCCATGATCACTTTACAGGTAATGGTCAGCCGGGCGCCGGGCTCAATGATCACATCTCCCGTGATTAACCTGGCCAAATCCCATTGCTCCGTACCGGTGATGGCAAACGAGGTAGAAGGGTCATAATCTACTACCAGAAACTCGCTGGAAGTACTGGTAAACATCCTGGCATGAAAAACGGCTACTTGCTGAGGAGTTAAATTATTTTTACGTATCTGGGTGTAGCCCATAATATTGTTGTAACACAATGGAGCCGAAATGGGGTCACAGTGTGTTGAGCAGGCATTGCCACATTCGGTTGTCCGGAGACCAGCAGAGCAATGTGTACATTGAATGTCTGAAATAGCTTGAGGAGATTGGAATTCAAAAGAATGCTTGAGACCTAAATTGTGTCCCAACTCATGTATTACATTGCGTGCATGGGAAATATCAGAAAAACAGCAACTCCCTGCCGTAGCCAGGTATTGTTCGTAATCTTTGAAAAAATTGACATGCGTATGAAAGTAAGGGTCAGGTGCGCAGCCTGAATAACGGGTTTCTCCTAATATAAAAATGTCCAAGGCGCAGTCATCCTTGATTCCATATTCGGAATACACATATGATCCGCAAGCATTATCGTTATTGTTCCAGCCTACTGCGTCCACATGAAAAAAAATGTCGTCAGGGTCCAGCACCAGTTGAAACCGGGCATCCGACACATGCGGCGATCCATTGGGATAAGGAATCGGAATCGGGCTTCCATATAAAGGTGCGACAAGGTTACTCAAATTTTCATTTGCCCGATTAATCACCCGGATTAAGTATTCGCGGTGAGCGGGAATATCCTGAAAATTTTGTGGGTCGAAGCTTGACAACTGCATCACGTGCAATTTTACGCGCAAGCGTTTTATAGGGTCTTGTGGAGCAGGTTTGTAGTTGTTGATGTTCGTACCCTGAGAAATAAAGGTACCATAACAACTTGGAGGCGGTTGGACATTTGTGGAAGGAACGCCAACAGCTAACTGCTCATTACCACAAGTAAATTCTTGTGCAATTGCGTAGTTCCCAGAAAGCAACCACCATAGCATCAGGAATGTAGGAATGTAGGAATGTAGGAATGTAGGAATGTAAGTTCATAAAGATAGAATTTTAAAGTATTTTATTTCAATAGCAATCTACCAACTAATTTCCTAATTTCAAAATCATTTTCCCGATTTTTACTCCTTTTTTTGTCGGCATACAGACAGTAAGCTTTTGGCCTGGCGACGAAGATTAAGATTGGGCTAACCACTTATTAGGTGAGCCTGTGTATAATGATTTTTTGACACCTTTTTACAGAAACTTTACAGAAACTCTACAGAAGCTTTACAAAAACCTCGGCCTATGCGCGGTGAAGGAGCGGCGGTTTTGCCGCCAGCCATTGCGCTTTGGAATAACGGTGAGTATTTTCCAGAGGGCAATGGCTGAGCGAGTAGAGATGTACTGATATCACTCGGGTAGCACCCGTGGTAAGACCCACATTACAGCGCCAGGATCTCCGCCATGTGGATCAGGTCGTTGTTGGGCATTTTGTGTTTGCTGATGGCGTTTTCGATAAAGCCCCTGAATGTAGGCAAATCAATGGAGGTTGATAAGGCTTTAAAATAAAAAATCCCGAATAAAGCCATCTTACAGCTTTATTCGGGATAATAACTTATCCTGCACTAAACTACCATTAGAATACGATGGCGTACTTCAGCAGCAGTTGTTGGGTCAGCGACAAACGGCGGCCCAAGCCGCTTACCCCGTTGGGAGCGTCGAAGTCGGTGATTTGTACCAGCACATCGTGGTCGTAGTACATATTGAGGGTGAGCGCCGCCTGAAAGTTTTTGAAAATTTCCATAGCTACCTCGTTGTTCCAGAACTGGAGGTCGATGTTTTGCGGCTCGCGCACGTAGTTGGAGTACAACTGTATGGTTGAGGTGAAGGCCAGGCGGTCTTCGATAAACTTGTTGCGGTAAGCAATGCGCAACTGGGAGCCGAGTTGGATGTCGGCATTTTCAAAGCTCACTACGTTGCCGCCGGCATCTTTGGTTACGGGGTTGCCGTGTACGCCGAGGGCTGCGATGGCGTCATCGGCTACAATAATAAAACGGCCGGCAACAGGCGAGTAGTAAAACGACCAGTTGTCGTTGGGCTTGTAGTCGATCCCTGCCGAGATACTGAGGTCGGCCGGCGACAGCAGCGTCGACTGGGGTGTGGCGTTGGTTCCGGAGATGTCGGTCAGGAAGTTGCCGGGATACTCGGCCGTCCCTAAGTAGGTAGGCGTGAGCTGGGTGATAAAATTGGCGTTGGCGGCATAGAACCACTTAGAGCCTTCTTTGGCTTGGTAGCCAAATTTGGAGTCGAGCTGAATTTTGTCGATGGCCTTCTGGAAGGGGATCTTAATATCGGTACCTTGAGCAATGACGCCCGAGCCGAGCCGCTGCACGCCAAACTGCCACACGCCCTGGTTGTCCCAGGCTGAGCGCCCTTGCTTGTAATTGGCGAAAGTATTGATGGCGCCGCCAAAGCCCAAGCGGTTCTGCCCTGCGCCTACGCGGGGGTTAATTTGCAGCAATTGAGCAGCGTCGAGGCCGATGCCGGCGCCTGTTTTCCAGGCTTTTTCAGGTTCGGCGGCAGCCGGGGCGTCTTGGGCATAAGCCGGCGCGATGGCGCTAACGAGCGCCGCGAGTGTGAGTGTAAAGATCAACTTATTCATCTTATTCTACATTGTTTGATTACCAATCAAGGAGAGGCTTACTCGTCGTTGCCGCCAGTGGTATAGGGTAGTTTGCCCATATTGGGATCAATGGAATGGTGGCGGATTTCATACTTTTCTTTAGCCAGTTTGCTGAGGGGAAAAACCACCCTCGACTCGCCCGTCCAGAGGGTCAGGCGCATGCTGTCGATGTCTACCACTTCGCCTTTTACCCCATCCAGCACGATGATATCACCAAGCCGGATGCGGTCTTTGTTATAAAACGAAGCCAGCAGGTTTGAAAGCAGGTCGCGGGAGGCCAGGCCATAACCCACGGCAAAGGCCACTACTACCCCTGAAATGATGATGGAAAGGTTGGTTTCCATGAAGGAAGTTTGTAGCTCGGCCTGTTTAAGCGTTACCAGCACCACATTGAGAAAGAGGAAATAAAAAACCGCATTGGCGATAAGTTTTCCGGAAGTGATGCCCAGTGATTCGCAGGCTGTTTGTACAATTTTCTTCAAAAAGTCGGCCAGAACGATGCCAAAGATCAGTACCATAAACGCTGCAATGAGCTTGGGCAGGTAGTTTATGATCTCCGTCATGAGGTTGGTAATAACGGCGATACCCAATGCATCGATGGCAGCCACGATGAAGATCCAGAGCACGAGATAATACAGCATCACCGACACCAACTTACTGGGTACGAGGCGTATTTTAGCCTGATTGAGTAGATCTATGGCATTGAGTTTTTCGGCCAGCGCATCGATTCCAGATAAGGCCATAATGCGTTTGACGATCTTGGCTAAAAACCGGGCCAGCACCCACCCCAGCAGAAAAACCGCCAAGGCTTTGATGATACTGGGCGCTACGGCCAGCAGTTGGAGTAATTGCTCTTTGAGTACGTTCCAAACTTCCGTCATAATGTCTTTTTTTCAACGGTATTTTCAAACTACAGATTCGGATACCACAACCTACGCTCTCCTCAGCGAATATCATTGCCTCCCGACGGGCCGCCCGGCCCCGATGGAGCGGATGGGCTACCGGTTCCGGGCCCTACCCTATCGGTGGGCGTCCTCCGGTGCGGATGGGGCTCATTGGGCCTTCTTCCGCCGGTCATCTCCACAAACGTATCCAGCATCCGGGGCAGGTAGATATCGACCATCTGGCCCAGGAATCGATAAGTGCTGAGCGTATCGTTGATGCGCTGCTGCACTCTTTGGTTTCGTTCGGAATCGAAACGGTCGGTATTGAGGCTTTCGAGTTCTTCAAAAATGCTCATGCTTACCTCGTTTTGTTATTAGTTGCTCACTCCTTCTTCGTGTTAGACTTCTGCCGGGAAGTGTTCATCTTTTAGCTTTCGCGCCCGTTCTTTAGCCCTTTTGATCTGCATTTTTACGGCGCTTTCCGTTTTGTCTAAGATATCGGCGATGTCCTTAATGGGCATATCATCCTGATATTTCATGAGCAAAATGGCGCTATCGCCTACGGGCAACTGATCGAGAACGTATTTCAACTGCTTGACTTCCATTTGAAACAGCTCTTCGTCGGGCACTTCGTCTTGTCTTTCCGGCGCTTTTTCGATGTCTTCAGTGAATATGGCTTTATCTTTTTTCTGGCGTCGGATGTAGTCTATGCAATAGTTGTAAGTAATGGAATAGACCCAGGTAGAAAACCTGGATTGTTCCTTGAACTTTGCCATGTTCAGAAATATCTTTGTAAATATCTCTTGGGTAGCATCTTCTGCCAGGGCTTCATCATTCAGCAGCGTAAGGCATTTACTGAAGATTTTACCGGCATAGCGCTCGTACAGCATAGAAAAACAACGCGACGCCTGCGATTGCAGGTAGCTTTGAATCACTAACTCATCCGTCATGCTGGGATGGCAAACCGTACTCAATGGTGCAGATTTTATACCCCGGCATCACTGAGCCATCCGGAAGAGTTTCCATTGAGACGCAGCGATTAGCCAAAAGGCACTGGTAAATGTTAAAAATTTTAAGCTTTTCCTGCTTTTCCGGCGGTAAAGATAGTGAAAAGCGAAGCGGTAGGATATGGAATAAGCTAAAAAAGGCGAAGGCCCATCCGGGATTACCGGATGAGCCTTCATAAAAGTT
>CAYOTJ010000165.1:0-7719 GCA_964406855.1 uncultured Saprospiraceae bacterium | reverse complement strand
TGCTGGGCGTAGCCAACGGGGTGGGCGGGCGCCACGACAAGGCCATAGAATACTTCTCCGATGCCCTGAAATTGGAACCCAACAATGCTTTTGCCTGGTTTGACCTCGGCACGGCCTACATGATTACCGGGCAGGCAGAGGAAGGCCAGCGCCACCTGGCCAAAGCTAAGGAACTGGACCCCCAGATTGAAACGAAACGCCAGCAGAAGCGTTAAAATAAGTAATTTTTTACGACCAAATAGCAAAAATATGGCGCATTTCCGGCTTGGAGCCGCCCTGCTGATTGCCCTGCTGACCTGGCAAACGATGGCCGCGCAGACGCCCTATCAGGCCAATCTCGACGTTACGAATGCCGCCGAAGCCGCCTGGGTCGACTCGGTCTTCAATGCCCTCACGCCCGAACAACGCCTCGGGCAGTTGTTTATGCTGCGCGCCCACTCCAACTTAGGCCCCGACCATGTAGCCGCCGTGGAGCGCCTCATCCGGGAGCAATACGTGGGCGGGCTTTGCTTCTTCCAGGGCACGCCTGCCGAGCAAGCCCGGCTCACCAACCGCTATCAGGCTATGAGCAAGGTACCCCTTATGATTGCCATCGACGGCGAATGGGGCTTGGGCATGCGCATGAAAGAAACTACCATCAGCTATCCACGCCAATTGATGCTGGGCGCCATCCAACAAAACAGGCTGCTCTACGACATGGGCAGAGAGGTAGCCCGCCAACTGCGCCGCTTAGGCATCCACGTCAACTTTGCCCCCGTGGTGGATGTCAACAATAATCCCGCCAACCCGGTCATTGGCAACCGCTCTTTTGGCGAAGACCGCTACAACGTTACGGCCAAGAGCTACATGTATGCCAAAGGTATGCAGGACAACGGCATCTTAGCCTGTGCAAAGCACTTTCCGGGGCATGGCGATACCGATGTGGACTCCCACCTCGATCTGCCCGTCATCACCCACGACCGGCGACGGCTCGACAGCATCGAGCTCTATCCCTTTCGCGCCTTAGCCCAGTATGGGATTGGCAGCTTCATGGTAGCGCACTTGGAAGTGCCCGCTTTGGAGAGCCGCCCGAATCGGCCAACGACGCTGTCGGCGGCTACGGCCACACAACTGCTGCGGGGCGAGCTCAATTTTCATGGGCTGGCATTTACCGACGCCCTTGATATGCAGGGCGTGACCAAATTTTTTAATCCTGGCCAGGTAGAAGCCGAAGCCTTGCTGGCAGGTAACGACATCTTGGTATTGCCCAAAGACGTGGCTGCTGCGCGTCGCGAAATTGCCGCCTACTTAGCCGATGGCCGCCTCAACCAAGCCGACCTCGACCGCAGGGTGAAGCGGGTGCTGCGCGCCAAGTACCGCCTCAATGTACATCGCTTTAAGCCCATCAGGGAGGAAGGTCTGTCGGCCGACCTCAACAGCCCGGAGGCCATAGCCCTCAAACATCGCCTCACCGAAGCGTCGATGACGCTGGTGCGCAACCGCGACGGCCTGTTGCCCTTCGCCGAGGTCGACAACCAGCGCATGGCGGCATTGGCCATCGGCGCCGGCAGCCAGCCCAAATTTCACCAACGCCTCGCCGACTATGCCCAGGTGAGCCTCTTCCGAACGGGCAGCAACCCCAGCGAGGCCGACCAGGAGCAACTGATGCGCAGCTTAGCCGGCAAAGACGTGGTCATTGTGAGTCTTCATGGCATGAACAGCAAAAGCAACGAGCACTTTGGCGTAAGCCAGTCGGCCCGCAACCTCATTGAACAACTTCGCCGCAAACACCGGGTGGTGCTAACGGTATTTGGCAGCCCCTACAGCCTGCGCTATTTTGATGCCGTTGACTGGGTGTTGGAAGCCTATGACGAAGACCCCATCACCCAGGATGTAGCCGCCCAGGCCTTGTTTGGCGCCATTGGCGTAAGCGGTAAGCTGCCGGTGACGGCCTCGCCCACCAGCCGTTTTAACGCCGGCCAAACCACCCGCCGCAACTTCCGCATGGGCTATACCGTGCCCGAGCGCGTAGGCATGGATGGCAACGCCTTAGGCGCCCGGATTGACACCATAGCCAAAGAGGCCATAGCGTCGGGCGCTACGCCGGGCTGCGTGGTATTGGTAGCCCGCCAGGGGCAGGTTGTTTTTGAAAAGGCTTATGGGTACCACACCTACGCCCAGGAACACCCGGTACAAACCAACGACATTTACGACCTGGCTTCCATCACCAAGGTGGCCGCCACTACCTTAGCGGTCATGAGGCTCAAAGATGAAGGCCTCATCGACCTCGACCGCCCCTTGGGGGAGTATCTGCCCGAACTGGCGGGTACCAACAAAGCCGCACTGCTCATTAGGGATGTGCTGGCCCACCGGGCGGGGCTACACCCCTGGATACCCTTCTATCAGGCAACCCTCGACCAGCGCGAGACCTCCGCAAAACCCCGGGATGAGTACTACAGTCGCTTTGTCCATGGCCCTTTTTCGGTGCCCGTAGCCGACAACCTCTACCTGCGTGAAGACAGGGTAGACAGCCTATGGCAGCAGCTCTACGACTCTCCGCTGCGCGGATCTACCAGCTACCGATACAGCGATCTGGGTTTTTACCTGTTGGCCCGCCTAGTGGAACGCGTGAGCGGCGAGCCCATCGACGCCTATGCCCATCGGCACTTTTATGCGCCTCTGGGGCTTCATCAGATGGGCTATCGCCCTCTGGAGCGTTTCCCGGCCGAGCGCATCCCGCCTACCGAGGAAGACCAATACTGGCGGCAGCAACGCATACAAGGGCATGTGCACGATATGGGCGCCGCTATGCTGGGCGGCGTCAGCGGCCATGCGGGCTTGTTTGGCACAGCCCACGATCTGGCGGTACTTGCGCAAATGCTGCTTCAGCGGGGAAGCTATGGCGACCGCCAGTACCTGGACCCCGCCACTGTGCGCGAATTTACCCGGCGCTATGCCGGCGAAACCCGCCGGGGGCTGGGCTTCGATATGAAGCAGCTCAATACGGCCTACGCCCTCAATGTGGCCCGCGAAACTGGCGACCAGGCCTTCGGCCATACGGGCTTCACGGGCACCTGCGTATGGGCCGACCCCGAGCAGGAGTTGGTTTTTGTCTTCCTCTCGAACCGCACTTACCCCAGCATGAACAACAACCGCCTCCAGCGGCTCGATATTCGGGAGCGCATGCAGGCGGCCGCCTACGACGCCATACGCGCACATACGCCGGAGCCCGCATCGCGCATCGCCGAGCTGATCCCGGAACTTCCCGCCATCGAAATGGGCGTAAGCCGATAACCGCGCCGCGCCGCCATGACCGAGCTGGAACAATACATCAAGGTCTATTTTGGCATCAGCCCCGCCGAATTAGCCCAAATAGCTGCCCTGTTTCGCGAAGAGCAACTCCCGCGCGGCACCATATACCTGGCTGAAGGGGCCTACTGCAACAAGCTCAGCTTCATCAGCGAAGGGTGGGTGCGCACCTACGCCCATCGCGATGGCCGGGAAATAACCCAGTGGATTGGCGGCAAAGGGTATTTTATCACCGATCTGGCCGGGCTCATGTTTCAGGCGCCTTCCCGCTGGCAAATCGAAGCCCTCACCGACCTACGCCTGTATACCATTGATCGGGAAAACTACGAGCGCATCGGCCGATTGGCGCCCCGCTGGCACGAGCTCGAAAAGCTATTTATTGCCAAGTGCTTCACCTTTCTCGAAGAGCGCGTCTTCCAGTTTCTCTCCCTCGACGCCGAAGGGCGCTATCGCCTGTTTGTCGAACAACAGGGCGAATTGCTCAACGTAGCTCCCCTACAGCACATCGCCTCTATGCTGGGCATGACCCCCGAAACCTTTAGCCGCATACGCCGAAAGGTGCTCAAAGGATAATTTTTACGCGCCTGTCCCCCATTTCTTGATTTTTATCAAGAGGCCCCACACGCATCGCCCGCAACTTTGTCTCAACAAAATTGACCATGCGATGAAAAAAGAAATTGTAACCGAAATTGTCATTGAAGCAACGCCCGCCCAGGTCTGGGCCGTACTCACCGATTTTGAGGCCTACCCCCAGTGGAACCCCTTCGTGAAATCGCTTACCGGCGACGTAGCCGTAGGCAGCCGCATCAAGGTATTGCTGCCCGGCATGACCTTTACGCCTAAGGTGCTGGTTTTTGATGCCCCCCGCGAGTTTAAGTGGTTGGGAAATTTATTCATCCCCGGTCTGTTCGATGGCGAGCACCGGTTTCAGCTCCTCGACAACGGCAACGGCTCCACAACCTTCATTCACAGCGAGCGCTTTAATGGCCTGTTGGTTGGCCTCTTCAACCGCATGTTGGAGCAGGACACCCGCCCGGGCTTTGAGGCCCTCAACCGGGCGCTCAAGCAACGCGTCGAAGGCCGCAATGCCGCGCAATAGCCTTTACAGGAATACGCTACTTCGGCTTGTCCTTCAGGTATTCATCGGTAAAATGCCCAATTTTGCGCTCCTGAGCAAACTTGTCGGCATTGTAGGCCTGGGAGTTGCCGCGCGGTATGGATAGAGAGGTCCAGGCCTCGTCTTTTAGCATTTTGCCAATAAACACCATTTGCCCTACGTGATAGGGGTAGTGCGCCAATTGCCGGCTGATGGCCTCTGTCACTGTATGCCCCTGATTGCGGATATAAACTACCTTATCCAGGTCTTCGGTAGTCAGCGGCGCCAAGGCATCGAAGAGGCATTGCCAGCCCGCTTCCCACTTTTCCAGCAGCGCCTCCCGCGTTAGGGGGTCGTTTTCAAACTCTGCATCCCGCTCGCGCCATTCCTTTTCGCCATCGGTTGTGAGGAAGTCGGTCCAGCGCGATAGCATATTGCCCCATAAGTGCTTTACAATGGTGGCAATGCTATTGCTTTCGGCGTTGTATTGCCAGAACAACTGCTCGTCTGAAAGCTGCGCCATGGTTTTTTCGCCCAATAGTTTGTAGTACTCAAACTGCTTGATGGCGCTGCCGAGGAAATCGTTGTGCATGATGAGACCAAGTTTTGGAGTAAAGCGATACGCATCCATCCACAGATGCTCAATCAAAGAACACTTTAAGTTGATTTGCGTTTATCCTCACTTTCAGCCAGTTTGTCAGGCGGGCTTTATCCGGGCGTGGAGGCCCATAAACCCCGGATAACCGCTTACAAAAAAGCCGCACCGGAAAATCATCCGGCGCGGCTTTTGCGGGTTGTGCCTGAGCGGCGGCTACAGCTTGAGCAGGCGTACGGCCCAAGGCTGGCCCTTCCACTCTATACGCAGCAGGTATACTCCCGACGGCAGCGCCGTAAGGTCAATGCTATGCTGCCACCGGCCTGGCGCTACGGGCAGGCTGGCCGACTGTATGCGCCGGCCCAGCAGATCGTATACGGCTATCGGCAGCGCTCCGCCCCCTTCCCAGCCTTGAGCACTCAGCACAAAGTGGCCGTAGCCGGGGTTCGGAAACACTTGAATCGCTTTGGCCCAAGCCGGCTCATGCGCGGCCGGAAAGAGGATGCCATGTTCAATTGTAGTACTGATTTCACCACAACTGTTGCCCGCAATAACGGTGATCTCAAAATTGCCCTCGCCGGGGAAGGCAAACGTAACCGGGTTGCCAATCAGGGTATCCACCCCGGCAATAAGCCAATTTACGAAAGCGGCGTTGCCCGTCACCTGAGCAGTAAGGGTGAATTCAAGGTTGTCCCACTGATCGGGATTGACGGCCTCAACATCAGCCGTTATGCCCGTAGGCGGCGCATCCACGGCAATGGCAGCGCCGGTAGCTTCGCTGCTGCCAAAGGCGTTGGCGGCCACCAACACGGGAGGCGCAAAAGAGCCCGGGCTATTGTAGACGACCGTGGGGTTCTGTTCGGTGGAAGCAGCCGGCTCGCCACCCGGAAACGACCACTGCCAGCCCGTAGGCGCGCCCGCAGAGAGGTCGGTAAACTGGACAGTGAGCGGCGCGCAACCTTGGGTTGCAGAAGCACTGAAATTGGCCACAGGCGCCTGCCCTGCAATGACTACCTGCTGCACAAGGGTGTCGCTGCCGCAGGTATTGGTAGCAATGAGCACTACCTCATAGCTGCCGCCCGCGGCATAAGTGTGGGTGGGCGACGCCTCGGTGCTGCCGGCTCCGTCGCCGAAGCTCCAACTGTAGGCATTGGCATTGGCGCTGGTATTGGCGAAGGACGCCGTAGCTACATCAACCGCTGCCGTAAAACCAGCCGTAGGGCCGGCCGCTACCACTACCAGGCCCACCTTGTTGAGGGCGCTGTTGCCAAAGGCATTACCCGCCGTAAGGATGACGTCGTATGTGCCAGGGGTGTTGTACACTACCGTAGGGTTTTCCTCAGTGGAGCTCGCCGGCTCGCCGCCCGGGAAACTCCAGGAAAAAGTAGCGGCGCCCACCGATTGGTTGCTGAACTGCACCGTCAGGGGCGCGCAGCCCTGATTGTTGGCAGCCGTGAAGGCTACTACGGGCGCATTGCCATTGATGCTCACAGTAGTGGTGGTGGTATCGCTGCCACAGTCGTTGGCGGCAATGAGCGTCACCACATAGTCGCCCACGCCGGGGAAGGTATGGCTGGGCTCTGCCTCCCCGCTATTCTGGCCGTCGCCAAAATCCCAGAAGTAAACCTGCGCCCCCGAAGAGGTATTGGCAAACTGGGCCGTGGAACCATTGGTGGTATGGCTAAACACAGCCGCGGGCGGCCCCAGCGCCGTTATGGCGCCTGGCATAGTCAAGGTATCGGCTCCAACGGCATTGCTTACGATCAGCGTTAATCCATACTGACCCGGCTGGTGGTAAGTCACCACGGGGTTCGCCTCTGCCGATGAAGCCGGCTGCCCGCCGGGGAAGGTCCAGGCGTAGCTCAGGCCCTCGCCCTGAGTGGTAGCGGTATAGCTTACCACCAAAGGAGCACAACCGGAGGCCGGGTCCATACCGAATGCGGCCACAGGCGGCAGCAGTATGGTCAGCACCTGAGTAGCCGTATCGGCCCCGCAGGCGTTGGCGGCAATGAGGGTGACGGTATAGGCGCCATCGGCGCCATAAGTATGGGTGGGGCTATCTTCCGCAGAACCGGCCCCGTCGCCAAAAGTCCAGCTCAGGCTGGTAGCTCCCGTAGAAGCATTGGCAAAGGTAGTAAAGCCGCTGCCGGGCGTCATGGCCACCGTGAAGTCGGCAGAGGGCAGGCCCTGCACCGATACGCTTACCGCAGCGGTATCGCTACCGGCGGCATTGGTCGCAATGAGGGTAGCCGTATACTGCCCCGGTTGGCTATAGGTCACCGAGGGGTTAGCTTCGGTAGCCGAAGCCGGCTGCCCGCCGGGGAAGCTCCAGGCGTAGCTCAGGCCCTCGCCCTGAGGCGCGGCGGTATAATGAACGGTAAGCGGCGCGCAACCCGAGCTCACATCGCTGCCGATGGCCGCTGCCGGCGGCAGCAATATGGTCAGCAACTGAGTGGCGGTATCCGCTCCGCAGGCATTGACGGCAATGAGGGTGACGGTATACGTGCCCGCTTGCGCATAGGTGTGCATAAGGCTGTCGCCGGAAGCGCCGGCCCCGTCGCCAAAGAACCAGCTCAGGCTGTCGGCGCCCGTCGAAGCGCCGGCGAAGGAGGCTGTCAGGCTGCCCGGACTGTAATCGAGGACAAACCCGGCCTCGGGGGCGCCCAGTACCGATACGCCGGCCGTAGCGGTATCGCTACCGGCGGCATTGGTCGCAATGAGGGTAGCCGTATACTGCCCC
>CAYOTJ010000164.1:0-7765 GCA_964406855.1 uncultured Saprospiraceae bacterium | reverse complement strand
AGTGGCGGCAAATGCCTGCTTGCCTTCATACACTAAATTGCCTTGGGCATCGGTGAGGCGGTAGCCGACGACGCCCCGGCCCGAGCGTTGCCAGCCGGTATGGTCGTAGCCGTCGCGCAGGTCGCGGCGGATGTTGAGGAAGGCCGAGCCGCTGGAGTCTATGTTGGCCGTAAAACGCAGTACGGCTGTGGCATAAGTATGCTCCTGATACGGGATGAGGCCATAGGTGAGGCGGCCGCCCTTGAGCCGGGGTGCCCTGAACTGAAACCTGAGGCCGTCTTTGTCGGCAGCAGCACGGGGGCTTACGCCGGATAAGGTGAAGCGGGCGCCCTTGCGTATGAGGTTGAGGGTGCTGCCGTCGGGTTTGCGGGCCAGCAGCGAGCTGTCTTCGGCATAGCTGAGGTTGGTGTATACCTGAGGTATGCCCGCAGCAGGTTGAGCATAAAGACTAAAAATGCTGCTTATGGAAAGCATCGTCATTAGCCATAGCGCAGTAGTCGTTCTCATAGTAAAAGGAGCTAAATGAACTCAGAAGAAAACATCACTCATCGGATGGACCTGTACAACGAGCTATTGGCAGGGTCCACCTTGTTCATGAGCTGAATGAGCTGGTTTTGCTCGGTAGCGGTACCGCGTTTGAATATTTCGACGATCTCTTCGCGCTTGCTCACCGAAAATACGGGCACCAGCATGGAATTAGGATAGGCCTGGTTGACCTTTTCCAGCTCTGTGAGGGCCGTCATAATGGTAGCGCGACCTTGGTCGGGCTTGCCGGCCATAACGTCGAGGCCCTGGCGGTGATAGTCGTATACCATGCGCCGGAATGGGCGCATGCGCGGCGAAAGTACATTTTCGATGAGCCAGTAGCGGTTGCGGGGGCCGTCGCTGGGTAGCCATCCTTTGTAGAGAGCGGCCGCACCGGGCGGAATGGTATTGACAATTTCCTGAGCCTCCCTGAAAAAACGCTCGCCGCCCAGCGGGGAGAAGGTATCGTAGTCGAAGCCCAATACGATATAGGCATAGAATGCCAGTGTCGACACTAAGTTGTTGTTGAAGTTGTTGCGGTTGAACTGCATGGGCTGGAACTGCTCGTATTCAAAGGCTACGTTTTCGTCGTAGTGGTTGAATACCGGCGTTTCGTACTCGCTACCGTATACCGGGCGGGATGACTGCACGGCGATGTCGACCTCAAAAGAGGTAGGCGAGTTTTCCTTTTTGAGGGTGATGAGCAGGTTGCAGTTGATGCGCTCTTCGGTTTCGAAGACGTCTTCCGTCCATTTTTGGTTATTGAGCAGGTCGTTGAGGGCCTGTTCGAGGGTGGTGAAGACCTGTGGGTCTACGGTTTGCAGCGCCAGCGTATTTAAGCGGATGTTAAACTTGAGTTCCTGGGCCGACAGCGAGGTGAAGGCCAATGCCAGGAAGAGCAAACTGCCCCAGATGCGTTTCATAGTACGAGTCATTAAATGCAGTTCATTTTAATCGTCAAAAGCAAGATCATTCAGCTTTTCGGGGCCATAGCCCGGCCAGCGCATCGAGGATATCGTCGGCTACGCTGGTCTTGGATTTTAACTCAAAATCGCGTTGAATATTGTCTGCGGATAAAATGCTAACCTGGTTGGTATCGCCGGAAAAACCAGCGCCCGGCGTTCGCAGCGAATTGAGTACGATGAGGTCGAGGTTTTTGCGGGCGAGTTTGTCGCGGGCGTTGGCCAGCTCATTTTGGGTCTCTAAGGCGAAGCCCACCAAGCGCTGCCCGGCCTGCTTGAGGCGCCCCAGATCGGCGGCAATATCGGGGTTGCGCACCATCGTTATGTTGAGGGTATCGCCGGTTTTTTTGATCTTTTCTACAGCTGCTTCAGCGGGCCGATAGTCGGCTACGGCTGCCGACAGTATGGCCGCGTCGGCAGAAGGGAAAGCCGCCAGCGCTGCCTGATGCATGTCGATGGCTGTCTCTACCCGCAGCAGTTGAATATTGGGGTGGCCGACCGACAAGGCCGAAGGCCCTAAAATGAGGGTTACTTGCGCTCCTCGGTTGGCGGCGGCTTCGGCCAAAGCTACGCCCATTTTCCCCGACGATCGGTTGCCCACAAAGCGCACGGGATCGATGGGCTCGTAGGTAGGGCCTGCGGTAATGAGCAATCGCTTGCCGGCAAAGTCGGCCGACCTCAGAAAGTACTGATCCAGATAGGCCGCAATCTCTTCGGGTTCGGCTAAGCGGCCGTCGCCTACCAGGCCGCTGGCCAGCTCGCCATGCCCCACGGGTATGATGTGATGGCCATAGCCGAGCAGCCGCTCAACATTGGCCCGGGTAGCCGGATGTCGCCACATATCCACGTCCATAGCCGGAGCAATGAATACCGGACAACGAGCCGAGAGATACGCGGCCACTACCATGTTGTCGCTGAGCCCCCCGGCGAGTTTGGCCAGCGTACTGGCCGTGGCTGGCGCCACCAGCATGGCGTCGGCCCATAACCCCAGTTCTACGTGGTTATTCCAGCCCTCTTCAGCTACCACATCGGTATATACCGGCCGCTTGGAGAGGGTCGAAAAGGTGAGGGGCGATACAAAACGGGTGGCGTGGGGCGTCATCAGTACTTGCACTTCGGCGCCCATTTTGACGAGCAAACGGGTGAGGTAGGCGGCTTTGTAAGCCGCTATGCTGCCGCTGATGCTCAGCACAATTTTTTTGCCGGATAATGTGCTCATAAGACACTGGAGGGAGGCAGAGATAAAAACAAGCGGGGCGGGCTCCTCCGTCAGGAGAGCCCGCCCCGTCGCTCAGGCAGCCCTATTCGCTGCGGCGTGCTTTCTTTTTCTCGTTGTAGCGGGAGTAGAGTTCGTCGTTCTGAAACTCCTCGGCTGCAATGATTACCGGGTTGGGAAGACGCTCGTAAAACTTGGAGATCTCAATCTGCTCCTTGTTTTCGCTGATCTCCTCAATGGTGTCGCTGGCTACGGCAAATTCTTCGAGCTTGCCATTGAGCTCCTGCTTGATGTCTACGGCTAATTGTTTGGCCCGTTTGGTGATGATGGCCAGCGTTTCGTAGATGTTGTTGGTGTCTTTAACCATGGCGCCTACATCGCGGGCGCGCACGTTGGGATCCAGCCCCTGAACCTGCGTTTTGATATCAGACATTTTCGAGTTCGTTTAATCGTTTGCGGGAATTCGACAGCATTTCCTCCACACTGGAGCGATAGGTGCTGCCATCCTTATATTTTGTCAGAAACTCCGTTGCGCGCTTGATGGCTTCGCGATAGCGCTCGGCCTGTCTTTCCACAAAGCTGTTTTGCGCCAGCAGAAAGTCGGAGCGAACAATCAGATAACGGATTTCTTCCCCATTGGGCGTTTCCGGGAAGTCTTTAAGCACATTGTCGAACGTTTGCACGGCCGACTGGTATTGCTTCAACTCGAAGTAGAGCTTGGCCGACTCGAAGGCTTTGCGCTCCAATTTGGCCCGCATCTGGTCGATGAGGCGGTTGCATTCGGGTACCCGTTCGCTATTGGGGTATTGGTTGGCAAACTCCTGAAACATATCTATGGCCTTCACCGTAGCGCTTTGGTCGAGCCGGAAATTGGGCGATAGCAGGTAGTTGGAGTAAGCCGCCATAAATTCCGTCTCCTCGCGGAAACGACTGCCGCCATAGGTTTGGGCGAAGTTGGTGAAATAGTAAGCCGCCAGCAGATGCTGCCCTAAGTGGTAGTAGGTGTAAGCATAACGGTAGGCAATCTGCTCCGATTCCTGCTTGCCCCGATAGCTGCTCAGTACCAACTCATAGAGGGTTTGCGCCCGCAGGTACTCGCCATTGTCGTAGTAGGCGTTGGCCTTTTCATAAAGCAGCACAGGGTCGCCGCTGGTGCGGATGCGTTCAAACTCGCTCTTGCAGCCCGAAACCGCAAGACCAACCGCCATCCATACCGCCATGTAAACGAGCTTACTTCTCATAAGGCCGCAAAATTAAGCTATTTTATAGAATAAGTCAAATTTTTCCGCAACCACATGAGGCGCAGCGGCTGCCCACCCTTAAGGGCGGGAGGAATTTTTTGGGGCACTGCATCAACAGACTGTTATTTCAGCTTCAACGTTGGTTGGTCATAGAAAAAAAAACTACTTTTGGCGGTAGGAGAAACGCAGCACATGGACCTCTTCCGGCTTCAGGAATTCCGGCTTTATTACAATACGCACATCCACCCCGAACTGATGCGCACCGAGCGACTCAGGCGTCGGCTGTTGCTGCTGTTGTTCATTTCCCTGTTGTTGGGGCTGGCCATCATGGGGGTGCTCATGTACCTCAACATGGCGGGCTTTACGTTGCTGCTGCTCATGCCGCTGGTTTTTTATATGCTTTACTTGGGGTGGCGCATTCAGGAGTTTCGCCGCACCTTCAAACCGCGCGTCATGCGGCTGGTGCTCGACTTCATGCAGCAGGGCGTCAATTACGACCAGCTCAGCTACGACGCCAAGCGCAGCATTGCCAAAAGCAGGTTTCAGCAGAGCGGCTTATTCAAAACATCGGCGCCTTATTATTTAGGCGAAGACTACATCACCGGGCTGGTGGGCATGATGCCCTTTGAACTCTCAGAGCTCTCCGTACGCGAGCTGTCGCCGCTCACCAACAAATTGCAGGAGGTCTTTGAAGGCATCTTCGTATATGCCATCTTCGGCGAAGATGCAGAGGGCAGCATCCGGGTGTGGCCACGCCGCCATAAGAAATACCTCACCCGCAGCATCAAAGAATTTGCCTTTTCCGGCGGTTCCAACCAGGATGAAGAGATGATGAACCCCGAGTTCCGCGAGCTTTTCCTCGTATACGCCACCGAAGATACCCACGTGGCGGGCATCCTCTCCGAGCCTATGCAAGCAGCCCTGGTGCAATTCGTGCGCCGAACAGACAAAGACGTCTACATCTCATTCCACAACCGCGAAATCTACGCCGGCGTTACCTCCGAACGCGACCTGCTGGAGCCCTTCGTGTTTCGCTCTAACCTGAGCTTTGAACTCATCCACACCTTCTACCGCGACATCAGCCTGGCCCTGAAGATTATAGAAGACTTCGACCAAACCCATTGATCCGGCGCCCTTGTCTGCCGTAGCCGCCCGCGCTACTCCAACACTACCGCTGCCCGATCCAGTAATCGACCATCCCGGCCCCGCACCAACAGCCAATACAGGCCCCGCGGCAGCGCCCCTACCGCCAACTGTGCCATATCGCCTGCTATTGGCTGCTGCGCAACAATCCTGCCTCCCGCATCGGCCAATATCCAAAATCCGGCATCGGCCGGCAGCCGGTCAAGGGTCAGCGTTTCCGAGGCTGGGTTAGGGTAGGCCCGCAGCCGATTTTGCCGGGGCGCCTCCTCGGCCGGGGTGGCTAAGTCGCAGTCGTCGACAGTAGCGTCGGGGGAAGGGTAAATCAGCGCGCCATTGCGCCGCATGCGGCACAGGCGGTAAGCCGTGCCCGGTAGCTCGGCCGTAGGCGCAAAATAAGGGTAAAAAATTGTGGCATTAGGGCCTACGCCCTCTATGTATTGCAAGGTTTCGCAGAAGGCGTCGCCATCTCCAAACGTGCGGTCAAATGTTACCGTCCAGCGGTCGTTTATAATGCCCGCGCTCACCACCTGGGCCGTAGCATCGCTACCGGGGCCACACCAACTGCCAGGCACGGTTATTTCATCTCCAGGCTCCAAAGTAAGATCCTGCACCTTTACCTCACTCTGATCCGATTCCAGCAAAAACCACAATTCGCCCGAAGCGGTATCTTCGCGAAGATAGCCAATGACCGAGTCGCCCCCCGTTCCATAGCGGAAAAATACCTTGCGGTAAAAGCGGCCATTTACCACAATAGGCTCGGCCACCGTAATCTCGCCCAGCTCCGTACTGCCGTCGGGCAGGGCTATCTCAAGCTTAAAAAGTACTTCGCCATTGGTTAAGACGGGCTCAAACTGGGCCATTAGCGCGCACGGGCCCATAAATGCCCACAGGAGAATGTGTCGGAATCTTTTCATACGTTATTGGGATTGTTTCAGCTCCCCAACGGAGGAGCCGCCGACACAAAGATAAACCCTCAGCCGGGTTCTTCCTGTATATCGTCGCCGTATTTTTCGGCAAAGTGAGCTTCCGACGACTCCCCCTTGCGGTTTTGCTCGCCCAGCGTCCAGTTGTCGGTAGCAGTGGTTTGCATCCAAAGGTTGCCCGATTTCCGAAAAACCTGGGCATTGAGCCCAAAGTGCCGCGCAAACTCTTCTTCCAACTCAGCCACCGTCATGTAGGGGTCTATCACCAACTCGCCTTCGCTATGCACCGTGCGCGCCTGCTCAAGTGTCAGTTCAGCGTTCAACTCGGCCTGCCGGGGCGTGCCTTCGCCCGCATGGTGCTCAGTTTTGTAAAAACTCAGCTTCAGATGCGGAAACAATTGGTTGAAACCCACCTGTATGTCGCGGATGTGAAGTTTGTCGTGGATACGCATGGCTATTTGATTTTTTGAACCGACCCCCATCCGGGTATCTCCAGATTTGGCCCGGAGAACTATAGAACGCCCGCCCCGAGGCACAGGAGCGGGCGCCGCGTCATCGGTGGCGGTTATTTTACCACCAATACCGGATATTGATCGTTCTCTGAGAGTAAACTTTCCGTTACGCTGCCCAGCACTAAGCGTTCGAGCCTGGAGTGCCCCTTGGCCCCCACAATGATGAGGTCGCAGTGGTTGTCGGCAGCAAACCGGGTGATGTAGTGCGCTATGCTCCAGTCGTCTTTATTGATCAGAGTCGTCTGGATGCTGGCGGCATCTTCGCCGGCATACTCCCGCAGGAAGGCCCGGAAAGCCTGGCTCCGGTCTTCTTCCACCATCTGGCGCAGCTCTTCGGGCGTCCGTTGCAGGCGGTAAGCGCTCAGGTCGGGCAGCTCGTATATGTTCACACAAGTGATGGCCGCATCGGAGTTCACCTGCCGGCGCATAGCAATGGCCGCCTGAAGCGCCTTCACCGAGCTGGGCGAAAAATCAATGGGAACCAATATGTGCGACAGCACAGCATCGGCCTTTTCAGGCACTACTAATATCGGACAGTCTACCTTGCGCGCCAGCCTGCGCGGCGCTATGTTGTGGCCTCCTATGCCGCGTTGGCCTATCACCACCAGCCGGGCGCCCGTCTTATCGGCCTCCGCCAGCAGCTCTTCCATAGCGTTGCCCTCCCTGATTTCCAGCGTAGCCCGGGGGCGGGCGCCGTCTTTAAAGAAGGCCGATATTTCGTCTTCCATCCGTTTCAGGATGTTGTTGTCTACTTCCACTTTTTCTTCCTGGTCTTCCCAGTAAAAGAATTCCAAGCGCGGAATCACATGAACAAAGCGCACCTCCCCGGCCTTGACATTGCCAAACAAATAACGCAAGTATTCAAGAACGGAATAATCAGGGCGCGCCAGTTCCAGCCCAACTACAGCCTGCCCGTCAACGAGCTGGTCAAGGAAGGTGGTCTTGGTTGTTACTACGGGTACCATACAATTAGCATTGAAGGTTTGGGAATGGCGCTCTCAGGAGAGATGGTTTTCCGAGCTGGTTTTTATAAACCTTAGCCTGTAGAACCATAAGCTCTATTGGAATGCCTGCTTTTTGTATGGTAAAAATACGGCGGGCAGCTACCTTTGCGGGTGAGCTTTGTCAATGGATGGGGTGAGATTTATAGCGCTCAAAGTCAAGATTCATAAATTTTGGCTTGGAGAACTATAGTTCTCCAAGTCAGGATGAGTGAAAAATGGACGCCGCTATTTTTTCGGCT
>CAYOTJ010000163.1:3689-7779 GCA_964406855.1 uncultured Saprospiraceae bacterium | reverse complement strand
GGGTGGTGCTGTTTGGTCAGGTGGGCATTGCTCAAAACCTGCGCATTGGGGCGGGGGCGGTGGTGCTGGCCAAATCGGGGGTGAGTAAAGACCTCGAAGGCGGTAAAACCTACTTTGGTTATCCGGCCCAGGAGGCGCGCACGGCTTACCGGGAGCTGGCCGCCCTAAGGCATCTGCCGGGCTTTTTTACCAAGTATTACGAATAGGCGAACAAGTTAAAGCCTAAAAAAGCTTGGTCTGGCCATTGTCTTCCACGTCGAAGTCGATGCTGTCGCCGGCGTGGAACGACTCTTGGCGCTCCGTGTTTTCGTCGTCGTCGTCTCCGTCGTTGGGCATATCTACGGCCTCTTCATCGGTGGCCGGCGGCTCTTCTGCCACCAGCTTGGCCGAGGCGAGCTTGAACTCGGTGAGCTTATTGCCAATGGCTTTCCAGCCTTTTACGTCGATGAATTCTGCCAAGCGCACTTCGGCTTCTTCCTTACCGGTTTTGGTGCGGTAGCTGTAAGCCGCCAGCGGGTCGTCGGCGACAGTAGCTAAGTACAGCTTGGTGAGTTTGTTGTCGGTGAGGAAGGGGAACCGCTGGTTGAGGGTGCTGGTCTCGATGAGGAATCGCTTGACCATCGTCCAGCCTTTGCCGCCCTCAAAATAGATGGCGCTGACCACCTGTTTGGGATCAAACTTGCCGATATGCATCAGTTCGTTGGGGTCGAAGCGCTTAGCGAGGTCGAACTCCGTCATTTCATAAGACCCATCCTTGTAGATGACTAACAGTTGATCGCCGGTATCGAAGGCGCCCAGGGCTAAGCCGCGGCTGTCGGTGTTGAGTTTGCCGCTCACCTCATCCATCCACACCCGGATGGCGCCGAGGGTGGATTTTCCCATTTCCTTGAAGGCGATTTTGCGCACCGGATAGCGGGTGAGGATATTACCCTGCGAGCTTCGCCCTTTGATGGCGATCTCGCCAAAGTCGAAGTCGAATTGTTTGATGCGCGCCTTGGCGCCCTGGGTGAGCGATACCGTGATGATCTCGGCCTCGCCATTGAGGTTAGCGCTGAAATACAGCAGCTTGGAGTGCTTTTCCCCCGAGGTGAGGTCGTACTCGCGGTCGCGGGTAATGGCCGTCACATTGAATCGCTTGACCATGCTGCGGCCCGTTTTGCCATCGAGGTAGGCGAGGTTGTAGGTCGTGCGCTCGTCGTTTTTTTTCCACACGCCCACATGGATGATGTCTTTGCCGACAAAAGTTTTGTCGGCGATGCGGGTAACGACAAACTTGCCGTCCTGCCGGAATACGATGATGTCGTCTATATCGGAGCAATCGGCAACAAACTCGTCTTTTTTAAGCCCCATGCCTACAAAGCCCTCTTTGCGATTGACGTACAGCTTGGCGTTGTTAGCCACCACCTCGGTTGCCTGGATGGTGTCAAAGGAGGTGATTTCCGTGCGGCGCTCGCGTCCCTTGCCGTACTTGTCGAGCAGGCGCTGGTAGTAGTCGATGGCGTACTCGGTGAGGTGTTCTAAGTGGTGCTTGGTCTGGGCCAACTCTTCCTCCAACTTGGCGATGAGTTCGTCGGCTTTGAACGTATTGTATTTGGAAATGCGCTTGATGCGGATTTCCGTCAGGCGCACAATATCGTCTTCGGTGATGTCGCGCAGCAGGCGCAACCGGGTGTCGCCCTTGGTTTCGGGCTCATTGGGGGTGCGCACGTACTTGCGCAGGCCGGCATCGATGGTGGAGAGTACGGCTTCCCAGGTTTCGCACTCTTCAATATCGTGGTAGATGCGTTTTTCGATGAAGATTTTTTCCAAGCTCGCAAAGTGGAGCTTTTCTTCTAATTCGTGCTGGAGGATGCGCAGCTCCATGCCCAGCAGCTCGCGGGTATTTTCGGTATTGACGCGCAGGATTTCCTCTACGGTAAGGAAGTGCGGCTTATCGTCGATGATGACGCAGGCGTTAGGGGAGATGGGCGTCTCGCAGCCCGTGAAGGCATAAAGGGCGTCGATGGCGAGGTCGGGAGAGGTGCCCGGCGCCAGCTCGATGAGGATTTCCACTTCGGCGGCCGTATTATCGACCACTTTTTTGATCTTGATCTTGCCCTTATCGCTGGCTTTGATGATGCTGTCGATGAGGGAAGTGGTGGTTACGCCATAGGGCAGGTCGCGGATGGCGAGGGTTTTGTTGTCGACCTTTTCGATGCGGGCGCGCACCTTTACGCGGCCGCCGCGCTTGCCGCCCTGATAGTCGCTGACGTCGATGTAGCCGCCCGTCTGGAAATCGGGGTAAACATTTACCTTCTTGCCCTGCAAAAGTTTGATGGAAGCCTTGATGAGCTCAACAAAATTGTGTGGCAGTATTTTGGTGCTCAGGCCCACGGCTATACCTTCCACACCCTGTGCCAGCAACAGCGGAAACTTGACGGGCAGGGCGATGGGTTCGCGCTTGCGGCCGTCGTAGGTGAGCTGCCAGTTGGTGGTTTGGGGGTTGAATGCAATTTCGAGCGCAAACTTCGACAGCCGCGCTTCGATGTAACGGGGCGCGGCTGCGCTGTCGCCGGTGCGGTAGTCGCCCCAGTTGCCCTGGGTATCGATGAGCAGATCGTATTGACCCAGATTGACGAGCGCCTCCCCGATGGCGGCATCGCCGTGGGGGTGGTACTGCATGGTTTGGCCGATGACGTTGGCTACCTTGTGAAAGCGGCCATCGTCCATTTCTTTCATGGCGTGCAGAATGCGGCGCTGTACGGGTTTGAGCCCGTCTTCTATGGCCGGCACAGCCCGTTCGAGGATAACATAAGAGGCATAATCGAGGAAGTAGTCCTCGTACATGCCTTTGAGCGAAGTGATGCGCACGCCGCTTTCGGGAGCCTTTTCGGCCTCCTGTTGTTGGGGGTGTTCTGCTTGTTTCTTTGCCATAGCGCCTGTAAACTGCTACTGAGCGGCCATTATGGTCCACTGCGGTGAGCAAAGGTAATATCTTTGGCAAAAATAAACAAAAAATGTTTAATAAAATTTTTTGTTTAAAATTTGGTTTGCGCTTTGTCTTCACGGCTTTCAAAGGCCGAGGTTGTCGTTGGCCACGCCAGAGCTACCAGTGGACACATTTATTTGGAACCCGGCCGACGAGGCCCTAAGTTTGGGGTGTACAATCAAAATCAATGACGATGAAGCCATTATTATTCGCGCTGTCGGTCTTATCGGCCTTGGCGGCATTACCTGGCGCCGGCAGAGCCCAGGCGCTGGTAGCCATCAACGAGGCCGACTCACTGCCCGACCCCGACCGCTATCCCTTTACCATTTATTCGGTATTGGGGCTGGGGCCCACTTACCTGAGCCTACATACGGGCTACCAGAATATGTATGAACTGCTGGAAGGGCAGGGCGCCAAGCCGGCGCCGGCCGAGGCGCTGTATGGCCTGGGCTTTGGCGGCCGCTACCGCAGACTGTTTGCGGAGGCGTACATCGCCCAGTCGCTGGGCGGCGTAATGGATTTTCTTTACGACAACGAATCCCGGCGTATTTCTACTCAAACTTTTGTTGGCGAACTCAATCTCGGTTTTGCGGTCTGGCAGTCGAGAAACAGCCAATTGCTGCTGCGCGGAGGTATAGGAGGCGTTTCACAATGGATCATGGTAACCGATCCGCCCGCCGGTATTCCTTTTGACCCCGGCCAACTGACGCCGGCAACGGCTGCCGGCCGCTGGCCCATTCTCCAGCATGAAAGCGCAGCCGCCAGCTTTAGCGTTGAATGGCTCAGCGGGCGTTTTAAGCGTTGGGCCTCCATTATGACATCCTGCCGCCTGGGGTATCAGTTTGGGCTGAGCGAGAAGCCCTGGGAGGCAGAAGATGGCGCCGTGCTTAGTAGGGTCGTATCCGATCGGGCAGGTATGGCTTACCTTAGTCTGAACCTCTGGATCGGGCGCAACTTTGAACGCAAATCCCAACGCCAAAAGCCATGACCTTCCGCACCTTATTATTTCTGTTGCTGACGCTAAGCTGGCTGGGCGTTGCCGCTGCCCAGCAACAGCCGGCCACCCTGTACATCTACCAGCGGAGTACCTTCAGCCGGGTCGTTGCCTTTGATGTGTGGATC
>CAYOTJ010000163.1:0-3679 GCA_964406855.1 uncultured Saprospiraceae bacterium | reverse complement strand
GTGTGGATCAATGGGCAGCGGGTAGCCCAGGCTTTCCCGGCGCGGTCGTACTTCATATTGCAAGCGCCGCCAGGCGTTCTTAGCTTGCGCACCATCGGCAGGCCGGCGTATATTGCCGAGACCAAGACGTTTCAGTTGAATGTAAACGCAGGTCAGACGTATTACCTTGAGGCCATATTGGATTACGACTTTATGTCGAGCGCCTTATACCTCGTACAGCGCGATGCGACGGAGTTTCGCCGCCGGCAAAAAAGCCTTCAGTTGAATGAAAATGCCAAAACAAAATTGGAATAAAGCAGGCTTGGCGCTCTTCGCCCTCATCGGGCTGGGATTGGCCGCCTACTGGGGCCACTTGTTGCGCCAGAGCCTCCGGGCGCAATATGCCGCCGACCCCCGGGAGCTGGCGGGCTTCGCCCGCTGGCTTCTGGGGTATGTTATGCTGCTGGCCGGCGTAGGCGGCTTGGGCTGGATCAACTACCGCGGGCCATTTCGTTGGTTTACCGGCGCCGAGCGCCGCTGGCATTACCGCGCCTGGCTGCTTATCCTGTTATGTGTTTTCTTTGAGGCGCTGCAATGGCGCACCCGCTACGAAGTGGAGTGGGTTGAGGAAAACCTGTTGGTAGCGGCCTTGGGCGCCGCCTTTGTGGCCGGCTTTACGCTGGTATTAGACGCTGCCCGCGCCCGCCGCGAACGCCTCGAACTGCTCCAGCAGAAAACCGCGGCCGAATTGGACAACCTGCGCGCCCAGCTCAATCCCCACTTCCTCTTTAATGCCCTCAATACCCTGTACGGCGAGGCGCTGCAACAGGGGCAGGAACGCCTCGCCGATCTGATCGGAGAACTGGCCGGCCTGCTGCGCTTCACCTTGCACCAGGCCCAGCGTCATACCGTGAGCTTAGCCGAAGAAATCCAGTTTTTACAGCGTTACATCAATCTTCAATTGGCGCGCCTGCCCCACAACCCGCAGCGGTGCGTAGAGACGCGCTTCGACTGGGATGAAGCGCCGGCAGCCATCGCTCCTTTGCTGCTCATACCCTTTATCGAAAATGCTTTTCAATATGGCCTTCACCCCACCCGGCCCTGTTTCGTGCGCATACGGCTCGCTGCCGGGGAGGGCCGGCTCAGGCTGGAGGTAGAAAACAGCGTGCTGCCGTCGCCTCCGCAGCAAGGCGCCGGCTTGGGCATCGCCAATACCCGCGCCCGCTTAGAGCGTCTCTATGGCCGGCGACAGCAGTTGAGCATCTCCGACCAGGCCGATATCTTTAAAGTTGTACTCGAATTGCCCCTAACCACATCCCTTACCTTATGATGCTCCATGCCATTGCCATCGACGATGAAGCGCCCGCCTTAGCCGTCATCGCCGCCCATGCTGCCAAAACGCCCTTCCTCCGCTTGCAGGAGTGCTTCACTAACCCTTTGGACGCCCTCAGTTGGTTGCAGCAAAACCCCGTAGACCTCATCTTCCTCGATGTGCGCATGCCCGATCTGCCCGGCATCGAGCTCATGCGCCTCGCCCGTGCATCCGGCGCCCTGTTTGTGTTTGTTACTGCCCATGCCGAATATGCCGTGGAGGGTTTCGAGCTGCGCGCCCTCGATTATCTGCTAAAGCCGGTACTCCTGCCCCGCTTTCTGGAGGCCTGCAATCGGGCCTTACAGCAGCGGCAGGCCCAAACCGGCCGGCCCCGGAGCTTTTTTGTCAAGGACGGCTACAACTGGGCCAGGGTAGAAGTTGCCGACATCCGCTTTGTGCGCTCGGATACCAATCTTCTCTTCATCCATCACAGCGGCGGCGTCACCATCACCCGCATGACCATCGCCCAATTGATGGGGCTGCTGCCGCCCACCGACTTTCTGCGGGTGCACAAGTCTTACGTCGTAGCCATAGCCGCCGTACAGAAAATAGAAAAGGCCCAGCTCAGAATCGGCGATACCGCCATACCGGTAGCTCGCACCTATTGGGAGGAGGTGGAGCGTCGGCTTCTTTAGTCTGCTAAAACCGTCGCTCTATCCGCTTGCCCTCTACAATCAGCTTTTCTTCCCGAACTTCGTCCAACAACTGCCGGCAGTCGTCGCACAGACCGAGATGGTCTATTACGCGCTGGTGGGCTTTGGGGTCGTCGGCCTTGAGGCGCTGGGTCCAAAAGTCGCGCATCGTCTCCGGGTCGACGTGCTCGTAAGAAGCGGCAATCCGCCGGGCAATCCGCCAGATGACAAAGCCTAAACCCACAATCAGCACTGAAAGAATTTTAGTAATCATCGCTTTATCTTTTTGCCCGCCGGATGCACTCGGCCAGCCGGCCGAAGTCGTCGGGTGTATTGTACACATTGGGGGCCACCCGAATGGCGGCGCCCCGCACCGATACCCATACGCGCTGCTCGCCGAGGGCCTGCTCCAGCCGCTGCTCGTCAAAGGCGTCGCCCAGCCGCAACCCTACTAAGTGGTGCGCCCGCCGGTCGGCCGGCGCCATGTCCACGCCCAGCGCCGCCAGCTCGTCGAGCGCTTCGGCCCCTATGCGGCGGCAATAGTCCTGAATATTGGCCACGCCCCAGGCCAACAACTGCGACAAGGCCGCCTCCATCATGGGCATGAGCAGGAAGTTGCTGTGCTCGCCTACGCAGTAGCGGTTGGCCGCCGGGCGGTATTCGGGCTGGTAGTTCACCAATTGGCGAAATACCTGGCTGTCGCGTCGGTTGATCCAGTTTTCCTCAATAGGCGCGCCGCCGTCTAAGGCCGGGCCCATATACGCCAGCGTCATCCCATAGGGGCCCATCAGCCATTTGTATCCGGCGCAGATGAGGGCATCGGGTTGCAGTTCGGCCACGTTCAGCGGCAGGGCGCCCACCGACTGGGTGCCATCGATCACCAACCAGGCGCCTACGGCTCTGCTGCGCGCCCGCAGGGCCGCCAGGTCGAAGCGGGTGCCGTCGGTCCAGTGTACATGCCCCAGCGCCACGGCCGCCGTATTTTCGTCTATGGCGGCCAGCAGAGCCGCATTCCAGCCCTGGGTGCGGTCGCCGGTTGCCGGGGCGGCCACCACCCGCAGCGCTGCGCCGCGCTCGCGCGCCAGCCGCTCCCAGGCGTAGTAGTTGCTCGGAAACTGATCATGGGTGAGCACCAAATTCTGCCCCGCCCTCAGCGGCAGGTTGCGGGCCACGGTCGCTATCCCGTACGATACGGAGGGCATAATGGCTATCCGCCCCGGGTCGTCGGCCCCGATCAGCTCGGCAAAAGCCGCCTTGAGGCGATCTACAGGCTCAAAAAAATCGGCGATACCCACCCGCTCGGGTCGGTTTTTCTGCGCCAGCGCATGCGAGCCGGCAGCTTCCACGCACTTGAGCTGGGGCGACATATAGGCGCAGTTGAGGTAAGTACCCCCCTCTGAAAGCTGGTATAAATGCCGTTGGCAGTCGAGCATGACGTTCTGATTTTTGCTGCTATTCATTATCCAATTCCTCAGGCGACCAAAAGCGATCGCGGAAATCCGCCACCCGGTCGTCGGCCACCGCCACGCCTTCCGCTTCCAAGCGCTCCTGCATGGCACCCGAAGGCCTGAAGTGGTGGCGTCCGCTAAGCTCTCCCAAGCGGTTCACCACCCGATGAGCAGGCACATCGGAGGGGCCCGCAGCGCATTGGTGCAGCGCCCAGCCCACCATGCGGGCCGAACCTAAGCACAGGTAG
>CAYOTJ010000162.1:2243-7805 GCA_964406855.1 uncultured Saprospiraceae bacterium | reverse complement strand
GTTGTCGAGAAATACGTCGCAATGGGGGATACAATTTTCAAATATGGGGTAATGGTAGGCCATTTCCTCGGGTTTGGGCTCGAAGCCCTTGCTTTCGAGGTGGTATTGCTTGACGGCCTTCATACCGGTACCCGTCACCGACTGATAGGTAGAGATCACCAACCGCTTGATGCCATAGCGACGATGCAGGGGCGACAGGGCCACCACCATCTGAATGGTAGAGCAATTGGGGTTGGCGATGATCTTGTCGGCGGCTGTCATAACGGCGGCGTTGACTTCGGGCACCACTAGCTTTTTGTCGGGCTCCATGCGCCAGGCCGACGAGTTGTCGACCACCACGGCGCCCGCCTCCGCAAAGCGCGGAGCGAAAGCTAAGGAGGTGCTGCCTCCTGCCGAGAACAGGGCGAGGTCGGGGCGGGCGGCAATGGCTTCTTCCATACCGATGACGCTGTACTCCTGACCGCGGAATTTGACTTTGGTACCTACGGAGCGCTCGGAGGCCACGGCCATAAATTCCGTAACCGGGAAGTTGCGTTCTTCGAGGACTTTCATCATGACGCCGCCTACCAAACCGGTGGCGCCTACCACTGCTACTTTCATTTGATTCTTTGCTTTTTACGCTTTGGCCGGCAAAGATACAAGCAATCGCGTTTTTTGGCTATTTTTGGGCTATGAAACGTTTTCTTTTTTTCGCGGCTATTTTGGCGTTCTCTGTTAACGCCTCTGCCCAACTTCAGGATGATTTTTCCGACGGCGACCTTACGGCCAACCCCGCCTGGCTGGGGCAGTCCGACAAGTTTGTGGTGACAGCCGGCGAGCTCCAACTCTCCGACCCCTCGCCCGGCGCCAACAACAACACTTTTTTGTACCTCTCGGCCCCTACTTCGCTGGCAGATACCACCGTCTGGACGTTCTACGCCCGGCTGGCGTTTTCGCCCTCCTCCAGCAACCTGGGCCGGGTGTATTTAGCGGTTTCCGAGCCGCCGGGGGCTGCCTCCTTTACAGGTTACTACCTGCAATTGGGGGGCATCTCGGGCAATGCCGACGCCCTTGAGCTCTACCGGCAGGATGGCGCGCAGCGCAGCCTGCTGCTGAGCGGAACTGCCGGCGCCTTAGGCGGGGCCGAGGCCTTGGTGCGCGCCCGCGTGACCCGCTACCCCGATGGACGCTGGACGTTGGAAGCCGACTATACCGGCGGCGACAACTGGCAGCCCGAAGGCAGCGCCAACGATGCTACCTATGCCTTTGGGCAATACATGGGCATAGGCTGCACCTATACGGCTACGCGAGCCAGCGCTTTTTTCTTCGACGACTTTGGGGTTGCCCCCCTCTTCGTCGACCAGGAAGCGCCAACGTCCATTGCCGCGGAGGCATTGAGCCCGCTGCTGCTGCGCCTGACGGCCAACGAGCCCCTCGACCCCGCTACCGCCGCCCAACCCAATCGCTACGCCATTGATGGCGGCATAGGCCAGCCGATACAGGCTACGCCCGTAGCCGATAATCCGGCGGCGGTAGACCTCAGCTTAGCCGCAGGGCTGACCAACCTGCAAACCTACCGCCTGACGGCTACCGGACTGGCCGACGCCGCCGGCAATGCAGCCGGCGCCCTCACCGCCGACTTCACTTATGTGGATGTGGCCGAGCCGGCCCCTGCCGATGTGCTCATCACCGAAATTAAGGCCGACCCCAGCCCGCCCCTCGGGCTACCCAATGCAGAATACATAGAGCTGTACAACGCCAGCGCCAAGGTGCTGAATTTAGCCGACCTGTTCCTGTCGACGGGCGGCGCGCCTCAGCGGCTGCCCGACCAACTGCTGCTGCCCGGCGCCTATGTGATTGTGACGGCTTTGGCCAGCGCGCCCGATTTTGCCACCCAAGGCGATGTGGCGGCATTGGTCAGTTTTCCTACCCTGACCAATACCGGCGATGAAGTGGTCCTCTCTACCGCAGCAAGCACTACCATCTGCCAGGTGAACTATACCGACGACTGGTATGCAGACTTTAGCCGGGCGGAGGGCGGATACAGCTTAGAACTCATCGACCGCGCCGCCCCCTACGACTGCCCCGGCAACTGGCGGGCCAGCTTAGCCGCCGCCGGCGGCACGCCGGGTAAGCTCAACTCCGTTGACGGCATGCCCACCGATACGGCCGCGCCACTGCTGCTGCGCGTCTTCCCCGCCGGCCCTCAGGAGTTGGTGTTGCGCTTCGACGATCTGCTCGATGCGGCTGCCGCCGAAGACATAAGCGCTTATGTGCTGACGCCCGCCATCGCCATCTCCGAAGCCATATTGGAAGCCGACCGCAGCAGCCTGCGCCTTTACTTAGCCGAGCCGCTGGCGCCAGGGCAGTCGTATACCTTAGCGGTGCGGGCCGGCCTCGCCGACTGCTTAGGCAATGCCAGCCCGGCTTACCTCCGCCGCGTGGGCCTGCCCCAAGCCGCAGCGCCTGGCGACATCGTCATCAACGAGTTGCTGTTCAATCCCTTCACCGGGGGCTCCGACTTTGTAGAACTGCTGAATGTTTCGGATAAGATCATCGACCTGCGGGAGCTGCGCTTGGCCAACCGGGCGCCCGACGGCAGCAGCGACATCGAAGAGATTGAGACGAACTACCTGCTGTTTCCCGGCGAATATGCCGCCCTGAGCGCTAACCCCAACGACATCCGCCAGCGCTACTTCACGCCCGTGCCCGAGGCCCTGCTGGAAAATGAATTGCCCTCCCTGCCCGACGATGCCGGCAACCTAAGCCTCATCAACGCCGCCTTTGTGGCCATCGACTCGGTAGACTATACCGAAGACTGGCACTCGGCTCTGCTGCGCGATCGCAACGGCATCAGCTTAGAGCGCATCCGGCCGGGCGGCCCCTCCCAGAGCCCCGCCAACTGGCATTCGGCTTCCGGCGCAGCGGGCTATGCCACCCCCACCGGCCCCAACAGCCAATTGCGCGATGCGCCCGTACCCGCCAACGATGCCGATAAGTTGTTCCGCATCACAGAATCGGTGTTTTCCCCCGATGGCGACGGCTATCGCGATGTGCTGCTCATCGAATACGACCAGCCCGAACCGGGCTATGCCGCCAATATCGTCATCTTCGATGCGCAGGGGCGGGAAGTGATCAGCTTAGGACGGCGCGAACTGCTGGCCGGCGCCGGGGCTTTCCTCTGGGAGGGCGCTACGGCCGACGGCCAGAAAGCGCGCATAGGCATCTATGTGGTACAGATCGAGTACTACCACCCCAATGGAGATACCCGGCGCGAAACCCACACCTGCGTACTGGCAGGGCAACTGGACTGAGAGCCTGTTTGCAGCGGAATCGTCAAACGGTAAAGTCGACGAGAAACTGTTTTACCAAGGCGTCGAACGCCTCTTTGCCATCGAAGAGAAAGCGCACCTCCACCGGCAGCACAAATACCGGCAGGCGGTTTTGCTGGAGGTAGGCGCGATGCAGCTCTAAGCGGGTGGCGTCTTTTTCGGTGGTCAGGATGACCTTCGACTTGGCGTCCATGCGCTCGAAGGAGCGCTGCATATCGGCAATGTCGTAATTGCTGAAGTAATGGTGGTCTTCATATTCCAATGGCCGCACGGCAGCTACCTGCTCCTGAAGGTAGTCCATGAGGTAATCCGTACGGGCTATGGCCGAAATGAGCAATACCTCCAGATCGGGCGTAAAGTTGAGCTGATAGCGGGAGTCAAAAATGTAGTAGGGCCGCAAATAGTCGTAACACGTAAAAAACAACTGCTGATGCGGCAGCGGATTGATTTCCGCGCGCAGCTTTTCAGCGGCCTCAGCCGACAGATCGGGCGGGCATTTGCTCACAATGATCACATCGGCCCGCTGGTAGGCCGAACGCCACTCGCGCAGCCGCCCCGAGGGCAGCAGCCAGTCGCGGGTAAAGGGATGCGCATATTCGGTGAGCAGAATGTTGAGGCCCGGCTTCACCGATCGGTGCTGAAAGGCGTCGTCTAACAGAATGAGTTGGGTAGAGGGGCGCTCCATCATAATGCGCGGTATGGCCAACGAGCGGTCTTCGGCCACAGCCACCAGCACATCGGGGAATTTGCGCTTAAACTGCAACGGCTCGTCGCCTACGGCTTCGGCATCCAGCCCCGGATGCACCAACTGAAATCCCTGGGTTTTGCGCTTATAGCCCCGGCTCAGGGTAGCTATGTCGAGGTATTCCCGGAAGTTGCGCACTAAATATTCGATATGAGGCGTCTTGCCGGCCCCGCCCACCGAGAGGTTGCCCACCGAAATGACGGGCACGTTAAACGACAGCGATTTGAGCACGCCCATGCGGTAGAATAGCGAATTGAGGCTCACCCCCAGTCCGTACAAGAGTGCAAAAGGCGCCAATAAAATGCGAACGAGTACGCTTTGTACCATATACTCACAATAAATGGCCGTGGGCCAAAAGTTCCTGAAAGCAACAATCTCAAACGTCCTTTCGTTGAACCCCGCCTGCGCGAGGGCGAAAATATCCCTATTTTTGACCCCTAAACAAACTGCGCGCTATGCGAGCTATGCTTTTTGCAGCGGGCTTAGGCACCCGCCTGAGGCCCTATACCAACGATAGGCCCAAAGCGCTGGTCGAAATCGGCGGCCGCAGCCTGCTGGAGATCAACCTCGATCGACTGGCCGGGGCGGGCTTCACCGAGGTGGTCGTCAACGCCCACCACCATGCGCCCCTCATCAAAGCCTTTTTAGCCGGCTACCAACGGCCGGGCCTTACCGTCATCCTCTCCGACGAAACAGATAAGTTGTTAGACACGGGCGGCGGACTGCGTCGCGCCCAAGCATGGCTGCAAGACGCCCCCTTCCTGGCCCATAATGTCGACATCCTCAGCGACCTCGACCTCGGCGCCCTCTATGCCGCCCACTGCGCCGCCGGGCGGCTGGCCACCTTAGCCGTGCGCGAGCGCCCCAGCTCCCGCCAGTTGCTCTTCACCCCCGAAGGCGAGCTCTGCGGCTGGCGCAACAACAGCAGCGGCGCCGAACGCCGGCGCCTGCCCTGCCCCGAGCCCCGCCCCGCCGCCTTCAGCGGCATTTATGTTCTCGATCCGCGCATCTTCAGCCTCATGCCCCCTTCCGGCGAGGCCTTTTCCATCATCGACACCTTCCTGAGCGCCGGCCCGGAAGAACACCTAAAAGCCTGCTACCACAACGAAACCGCCTGGATGGACGTAGGCAGGCCCGAGACCTTGGCTCAGGCCGAAGCCTGGCTCGCCAACAGGCCCTAATTGCGCAGCGACCGCTGCCCCAGCAGCGCCTCCAAAAAAGGCTGCGCCCGCCGGAAGTTGCGCCGGTGCAGGCGGTACACGCCAATGTCCTGAGCCAACAAAAAAAGCCCCCTGTACCACCACCGCCCAGCCAAAGCCCAGCCACATGTCCAAAAACATCAGCTTCTCCACATGGCGCTGCGCCTCAAAGCGCTCAAAAGCGCTGCCCCGCCTGTCAATGACAAATAACCCCCAGGCACATTTTTCTATAGTTCTCCAAGTCAGGATTCACAAATTTTGGCTATCAACCCTATTCATGAGACTTCATCAGCTTCACCGCTCACCG
>CAYOTJ010000162.1:0-2143 GCA_964406855.1 uncultured Saprospiraceae bacterium | reverse complement strand
CACCGCTCACCGCTCACTCCCCACCGCTCACTCCTCAGGGGCCCCGCCGCATAACATCCTCCTCCGAAAAGCAGCCTGCGCGGCGCCGGGTGTTCCGCTCTTATGCGCTCGTTCACCCCGTGTAATATACGCTTCGCTATTCCACGGGGCGCCTCACGCATACCGCTGCACCCCCTGGTCCGACCCCCATGCACCTACCGGTAAAAAACTTCAATGCCTCTGTTTACAAACATTTAAAATATAAAAATTAACATCCAACATTCTCCCCCACCCCAACTCGCGCTAAAAAAACAGAGCAGACAACTCCCGTCGCCTGCCCTGCCTATGTTCTCTATACCAAATCTACTAACGTCTCACAACTAATTTTATCGTCGACGTTCGTTGTGCCACATCCGTCGTTTGTACAAAATACAAGCCGGCCGGCGCGCCGCTCAGGTTTAAGGGCACAGTCACTGTCGGCGCCGACAGTTTTTGCGTCTCTACCACGCTTCCAAGCGCATTGTACAGGGTATATTGTACAATAGGCGTAGCCGACTGTATGGCGGTCTCCCCAACCGTGGGGTTGGGCGTCAGTATCACCCGGGTAGCGCCATACGTCTCGCCGGTTTGCGGATCGATTTCGCTGCTGAGGTCGTCTGTAAAGACCTCGACGCCTCCATCCGTGCCGGCATTGGCGCCAATCGACTGCACCTGAGGCAAAATGGTCAGGGCATAATCTTCTACCTCGCCCAGCGAGCCCACAGGTACGCAGGGCGCCATAGAAAATCCCTGATTCTGCCGCAGCAGCACAATCCGAAGCTTGTTGGGACCAACGGCGGTATTGGCCGGAATGGTGAGGTTATAGGTCCTTATATTGCCGTTTGAGATCATACCCACACCCACTACCCGCTCGTTTTGCTCGTAGGCGCCATTGCCATTCACGTCGAGGTAAGCGGCAAAGTCCTGCGGATAGGCAGGGCCGCTGAAACCCGCCCGCACCTTGAGCTGATAGGTAGCTCCGGCTACCAGATTGGTATTGATGGTGTTCTGAAAAACATAGCCATCCGGCTCGGCGCCCGACGTGCGCAGGATGGAGCCCAGCGATACGTAGCGGATGTGCTCAGCGCTGTTGTTCAGCGATATGCAATTGGTGTAGAACGTATAAGGGGCCGTAAAAGCGCTGGTATTGCCGCCCCCGCAAATGCCGGCCACCCGATACTGATAGGCCGTATTGATCGTCAGGCCTGTGAGCAAAAACTGCGTATTGGCGTTGGGCGTGGTGATGGTGGTCCAGGTATTTGAGTTTAGCGTTTTGTACTGCACCATAAACGCCGTTATGCCTGCGCCCACGGTTGAGCCCCAGTTGAGCCGCACCGACGTATTGGTTATATTCATTACGCCTGGGTTGGAAGGGGCCGGGCAAGGGGCCGGCAAAGTTGTAAACTGCACAATCGCCGGGGGGCTGTTGAAGTAAGCGCAGTTGAGGTTGGCGCACCATTCGTAGGTGGTATTGGGGCTCAGGTTGTTCAGCACCCAGTTGCTGCCCAAAGAAAAAGTCGTCAGGTTGATCCACGATCCGCCCAGCGGGCGGTAGGCCAAAATGACTCCCTGATCCATCACGTAGGGGTTTACCCAGTTTAGCGTAGCGCTGTTGTGGGTAATGCCCGTTGTGGCGAGCGCCGTCGGCGTCGGGCAGGGCAAAGTAAAGGTGGCGAAGGCCGAGGTGTCGGTATCGCCATTCTGGCAGGTAGTGATGATCCGCCAGTCGTAAGAAGCGCTCAGCAGGCCGCCGGGCGTCGTAAAGCTGGTATCGGTGGTGGTGGTTAGCAGCTCAAGCGCGGCATAAGCCCCCGACTCCACGATTTCGAGCTGATAATCTACCGCATTGGGTACGCTGTTCCAACTAAAGGTGTTGAGCGAGCCGCTGTACGCATGGGTGAGGTTGGTAGCGCTGCCGCACTGCGCGTGGCCGTTAACCCCCGCCACAAGCAGCGCCAGCACTAACGTAAAAACTCTACATTTCATATCGCGTCTATTTTGATTTCTCACAAAGGTAGACGCGCGCCCATCCTCCCGTCGGGCCCTTTAATACTCGGCTTTATCCGGCAAATATAGTCTGACAACTCAAGATTTGTGAAAAGTCGGGGAGCCTTATCTTTGTGTT
>CAYOTJ010000161.1:0-7827 GCA_964406855.1 uncultured Saprospiraceae bacterium | reverse complement strand
GGGCTGCGCGAGCGTTTAGGGCTCCGCTTAAACTTGGGAGCGGCATTGGTTTTTGTTTTTTGGGCCACGCCCGCTGCGCGGTTTTAACCGTACTCCGTAGGAGGCGGTCGGGTACCACCACGCCCTCGTTACACTCGGTCGGGTAAACGTCTTCGCTACGCTCTTCCGGGTAAAAACCCCCAGCCGCATAACGCCTGCTCCTTTTATGACCTTGCGCGGCGCCGCCACGGCCGCCGTCGCTGCGCTAGTCGGCTAAATCTTCGCTGCACTCTTCCGGGTAAACTTCACCCCCTGGTCCGGTGGGATCGCCCTGGCGAGGGTGGTATATGTCTATACTTAAAGGTCTTTATAGCGGAAGATGCGCAGAGCCGCCGCCAGAGGGAGAACTATCCACAACAACTGCACCAGTACGGCCAGCGCAATACCCGTCCAGGCGCCAAAGAACTCGCGGAAAAGCGCGCCGGTGTACCCCATTAGCGCTGCATAATCGAGTTGAAGTAAAACCGCTACTCGGGCCATATCTACGGGATTTAGGGCAGCCATAATTACCATGACTTTTTCCAGCGGATAATCGCTAAAGCTAAACATCAGCATAAGCACTAAGGCATCGTACAAGAGCGCGAAATAGAACCATGCTAATAGCGCAATACCTATGCCACGCGCTTTATCGCGAGTAAGCACTGAAGCCAAAAGCGATAAGGCCACAAAAACAATGCTCAGTAGCATGGTAGCCAGCAAAATAGCCCAGCCCGACGCATTGGGTGAAAATAAGGCGATGGGCAGCCCCAACCCTAGGCAGGCCGCAGCGCCTAATGCTATGGTTACACCCATAAACTGACTTAAGAGAATGGCGCTGCGCTGCAAAGGCTGGGCAGCCAGCAATTCTGTAAATTCGTAAGCGTTGTAAAAATAAACCGCCGTAAAAACGGCGCTCACCAAAGGCGCCACAATAAGCGCCAGGTTGAGCAGGCTCACTACCCCTTTAGCTGGATCGTCGCTGAGGTTGAACAACCCAAAGCCAATAGCCAGTAGAAAAAAGGTATACCCCAGGATGATCTTATTGCGGAGAATATCGTACAAAACAAACTTTATAATCTTTAGCATGGCAATTCGCGCTTTAGCCGACGCAGACGCGCCGACGGAGTTAAACCAGCACTTCATTCAGGCGTGCTGCTTCATCAATTGGGCAATGGCCCGGTTGAGCCTGGCTTCTCCAGTATGCTCTCTTAAGGCTTCAACGGGTTGAAACAAAGCTTTTTTACCCTCCATTAAATAGAGAATATGAGAAGTGAGCTCGTCAAAGTCGCTGAGGATATGCGAAGTAATGAGGATCAACTTCCCCTTGGCCTTTTCAGCCATTAATTTTTCTTTGAGTACTTCGGAAGCAAGCGGGTCGAGGCCTGCGGTAGGCTCGTCGAGAATGAGTATGGGCGGCTGGAACATAAAAGCCAAACAAGCGCTTACTTTTTGGCGCATCCCCCCTGAAAGCGCGCTCATAGGCTTGTTTTCAAACGCAGCGATGCCAAACGACCGAATGAGGTCGTCGTCGGATGTGCCAGTAAAGTCACTGCGAATCTCCCGGATCATATCAAATACCTGCGCAACGCGCATATTATCCGGGTATCGGCCAATTTGGGGCATATAGCCAATGTGCCTGCGATAATCAAAACCATGGGCAGCCGCCATACCATTGACGATAATATTCCCCGCATCCGGCAATACCAGTCCCAGGATACACTTGATAAGCGTGGTTTTACCTGAGCCGTTGGGGCCTACCAACGATACCGTCTGACCGCTGGAAAACGCTACTGATATTTGGTCGAGCACGTTTAGTTTGCCAAATTTTTTGCTGATCTGATCGATGGTGAGCATACTCGTTGTATTCAGGATGAGTAATGACGGGGTATGGGGCGCATCAGGGGTAGTTCGTCTTTGAGTTTCTCTGGCGTGAGCGATGGAAAAAGCTTTTCAGCTTTATCCATCAGGTATACCATAAAACTGCGCATGAGCATAAGCCCATAGGGCATCTGTTCCACCACCATGGCATATAGGTTGACGGGCCGGTAGGCTACATCGCCAATGCCGTCCTTATCTAAGTCGTAGCCCTCATGCTTATCCCAGTAGTTGCCATTGAACTTGTTGAGCACCAGTTGCCCATTGGTAGACACATCAAAAGAGTTGGCATAGAAGTTGTTACCCGCTATGGTATTGCCGTCGCAACTGGCCTGAACGCGAATGGCCCAGCCATTTTGTATAAAGTCGTTGTTTTCGATCTTCATACGGCTGGCGCCCTCCATATAAATGGCGGCAGTATTACGGGAAAAAACATTGGCGGTGATGCGGCTATTGCTAATGTCTTTGAGCAAAATGCCATAGGCTGCGGCGCCCCAGTTATCTTCAAACCAATTGGCCGACATATCTACCTGGCGGGAATACATGACGGCTACCCCGGCGCCATTGTTGCGAAAGCGATTACCCACATAATTGTCGTGGTGCGAAAACATAAAATGCAGCCCGTAGCGCAGGTTTTTCTCGCTCAAATTACCGTAAATGCGAGAATCGGTAACAAACTCAAAGTAGATACCATCCCGATGACCGGCTATATGGTTATACTCCACATCGGCGGCTACACACTTCCAAAGATGTACGCCATTTCCGGTATTCTGTTCTATGGAGGGCGTACCGGTTACCTGACAGCGCCGTACGGTACAATAATTAGCATTAGAGAGGTAGATACCAAAGTTACAATTGCGCACCTTGTTGTCTTGAAGTAGGACGCAGTCGGCAGCCAGCACTTTGATACCGGCTTTATCTATGGTATTGCTTCGGCCGCCATTTTGGATGATAAAGCCGCTGACTTCCACCCCGGTCGCCTTTATGGTAATCACCTCGTCTTCATTACCACCGTCGATCACTGGATAACCGACGCCCAGTAAGGTGAGTTTTTTTTCAATGCGCAAGTTGCCCTCGGCATAATGCCCCGGATACACCCGCAGGGTATCGCCTGCCCGCGCTAGGGCTAATACCGGGCGCAACTTGTCGTATGGCTGCCCAGGGCCCACCTCCCACACTATTGCCTGGCTAAGGCCGGGCAATAGTAGTAACAGCAAGGCGCACATCAGGAAAGAAGCTCGGCTATTCATGGGTTACTTATATTGGTTGCATACGGTCTGCCAGTTGAGGTCAACGCCTCCGCCCAAGGCCGCACGCAATTGGTTGCGGGCATTGGCCGAGCTCAGTACGGCAATATCGCTGCGCATGGGGCTGCGTACGGCCTCGTGCCGAAGCAGGAAGGCGCTACTGAGGGGAATGAGCTGCCCCTGCCGCTGATAATCGACGGCCACCTGAAAGGCCAACCGGTTGGGGTCTACCTTGCCGCTCTGGATAAACTCGGCGGCACAGTTGAGGTCGTCAAACTTAAATATTCGTCCTTTATCGGTGACGATCTCTGCTCCAAAGCGCTGGTCGGTAATGGTCATTTTGCAGTGGGCGCAGGCATCCTGACCAAATCGTATGGGTTCGGGGCCTACATTGCAAGCCGAAGAGGATGTCAATAGCAGCGCCAAAACGGCTGCCGACAGAGAACGCTTGCTTCCCTTCCATTCCCAAATCAGCAGCAGGGTGAGCATTAAGCCAAAGACTACGACTACCCAACCGCCTTGATCGGGGCCTGAGTAAGCGGTAAAGTTGAGCAGGTTTTTATAACCCAATACCGGCGGCTGATAGGCCATACCGGGCACTTTAATGGCGGCATCTTCGCTGAGGTTATGGCCATAGTCGTAACCCCAGCGGTAAAAGTCGTATAGCGCGACGGCTCCCATGAGGTAGGCGAGCCCGGTATACAACCATAGCCCCAGTTGTTTGCCCCAGGCCGCAACGATCAGCCCTAGGGCGATGAATACCCCCATGACAGGACCTATGACTTTGAACTCTGGAAACATATCGGGTTTGATCTCCTTCATGCCAATGTAATGGTTGAGGCCGTTGATGATTTCATACTCGCCACCGAGCCGATTGTGCCATATCTTCATGTTTAGGCCTTCGGGGTATTGGGGGGCCCAGAGTTGTATCTGCCAGAGTGGCAGGAAGAAAGCGGCAACAACGGCTACAGCCCCTGCGGCTATCAACCCGCAGGTAAGTGGTTTGAGCGGTGAGAACATGGCGTGAGATTGGGGGTTCGGGCTCTGCCTATTGTTTTAGGCAACCCGAACCCGAATGGAAAATTAGCGATTACTGAGACCCGACTCTGGCGTTCCGCCGGTAGTCCAGCGAAGAGGAACATTGGCGCCGGCCGGAGAAACGCGCACATAGCCCTGCATCTCCTGGTGTAGCGCCGAGCAGAAGTCGGTGCAATAAATAGGCGTAACCCCTATCCTGTCGGGGACCCATTTGAGGGTACAGGTTTCGCCCGGCATGATGAGAATTTCAGCATTATTGGAGCCCTTGACGGCAAAGCCGTGGGGGACGTCCCAATCCTGTTCGAGATTAGTGACGTGAAAGTAGACCTCATCGCCCAATTTCACGCCTTCAATATTGTCGGGGGTGAAGTGCGAGCGGATGGAGGTCATATAAACGTGTACCTCATTACCCTTACGCTCTACGCGGGCTTCTTTTTCCCCTCGGGTTACATAAGGATGTTTGTTTTCCTCTATGGGGAAAATCTTAACTGAATTGGGCGCAATCAGATCGGCTGGCAGGGCCTCGGCATAGTGAGGTTCGCCCACGGTGGGAAAGTCAAGCAGCAGTCGCATCTTATCGCCTGAAATGTCGTAGAGCTGGGCCGACTGGGTAAGCTCAGGACCTGTGGGCAAATAGCGGTCTTTGGTGATCTTGTTGTAAGCAATGACATACTTGCCGTGGGGCTTGCGCGTAGGGCCGCCCGGTACGGAAAGGTGACCAATGGAGTAGTAAGTAGGTACGCGGTCGACGACTTCGAGTTTTTCCACATTCCACTTCACAATTTCGGAAGAGACGAAGAAGGAGGTATATGCAAAGCCTTTTCCGTCAAACTCGGTATGCAAGGGGCCAAGACCAGGTTTTTCCACCTCGCCATGCAGTACGGCATCGTAGTTGAGCACGGGGATGCCCTCGTAAGTAGATTCTACATTGCCCTCAGCTATGGCTTTGAGCATTTTGTCGAAGGAGAATACCGGAATCACGGCCGCCAGCTTGCCGGAGCCTACGATGTATTGGCCCGAAGGATCTACATCGCAGCCGTGCGGCGACTTAGGGCAGGGAATAAAATAAACGATGTCTTTGAGCTCCGTGGGATCCAGTACGGTTACTTCGGTCTCTATATTAGACGTAGCGCTGTGCGTTTCATCACTGTATACATTATGCGCGTAGCGCACTTTGTCTTTGCGGCCTTTACCGGCTTTGACATACTCTTCGCAGCGTTTCCAGTTGACGGCCATGATGAAGTCTTTGTCTTTTTGGGAGGCATTAACTTCCAGCAGGGTATTGGCCTGTTCGGTATTGTAGCAGGAGAAGAAGAACCAGTCGTGAGAGGGGCCGCGTCCACCTCGGGCGAGGTCAAAATTAACCCCTGGCAGGAGTATCTGAAATCCGATGTTCAGCTCGCCATCCTGTGGGTTGATGCCCACGAAGCTGACGGTGCCTTTGAAGTTTTGCTTATAGGTCTCGATGGGTACATCGGGAGTAGTTCCTGCGCCGTCGAGCGGGTAGCTGAAGCGGGTGCCGGCTACGGCATATTCGGAATTTTCGGTAAGGAAGGGCGAGGAGTGGTTGCCGGAGCTATTGGGGATTTCGATAATTTCCTCTGTACGGAAGGTCTGGAGGTTGATGCGAGCAATACGGGGGGTATTGTTGCCATTGACAAAAGCCCAACGCCCGTCGTGTTCGCCATTGGTGGTGGAAAGGGCGATGTGGTGGGAATCGTCCCAGGGCACAAAGCCATGAGACGTGTTGAGCATGGGTTTCGTTTCTTCGCTATAACCCCAACCGTTTTCCGGGAACTGGGAAAAAACGGGAACAATGCGCAGCAGGCGACCTGAAGGTAGGCCATATACAGAGACCTGCCCGTTGAAGCCCCCCGAAACAATGCTGTAAAACTCATCGTATTGGCCTGGCGGCACATATACTTCCTCGGCGGCATTGCCTATAATGGCCTGGGTGGGGTTGCGTGGGGTGCAGGCCGTGATGGCCAACGCCAGAACGGTCCAGGCGGCAGGCGTTCCGAGTATGGATAACCAAGTGCGTTTCATATAAAGTGTGTTTGGTAGTGATTATTATTTCTCGCCATCGTTCTGGCGCATAAATTCGAGGATGTGGCGCGCTTCTTCATCGGAGATGTTCTGGTTGGGCATACGCACCAAACACTCTTCGAGCATTTTCTGGGCCTCGGGGTCAGTTTCGAGCATCATGTCTACGTTGGTAATCATGTTCATGATCCAGACGGGTTCGCGCCGCTTGGTAACACCGGCCCAACCGGGGCCCACCACTTTTTCATTGGTGAGCTTATGGCAGGCCAGGCATTTGAGGTCGTATATGGCCTTGCCGGCAGCTATCCATTCTCCATTCAGGGGATTGGCGAGCGTTACGGTTTTCTTTTCCACGCCGTGTTGCTCGGGCTGGGGCGCAGCCGCCTCCGATAGCGTTGGTGAATTTTTGGCAGCCTGTTCGGCCTCCTGGCGGGAGGTGCAGGCACTCAGGGCCAAAGCCAGTACCCACCCTATTAGCATGATGCGAAGCATAGTTGATTGTTTTATTAAAAATTTAAAGAGTTTAATATCTTTTTCTCTGCAAACCTAAATACTTTGCGATTATGCCCATGATGAGATTCGTCAATGGCGCGAGTTGATTTTTATCACTAAAAAAGAGTTTAAACTCCTTAATTTTGACTCAAATTTTGCCCTTGCCTTATTTTGTATGGGTTACATAGGGGGGAAGCCGGGGCGGCTGTTGGTCGTTAAGCGCCAGGGATTAATGCCCAGCGCGGGCCTGCGTGAGGGACAGTAGCGGTATGCCCCTCTTTTGCCCGCCCCCACCAGAGCGGGCAAAAGAGGGGTATAAGAGCGGATGGCCCGACCCCCGGCCCTGGCGTCGTTGGCTCACTTGGCGCAAGCGCTGAGGGGGCCGGGGGGCACGCCCAAATAAACACCTAAAGTTACCCGCTATAAACCAGCGACTATGTTTTCAAAAACTTTTGGCTATGCCCTAAGGGCGGTGACGTATGTGGCGCTGCATGGCAAAGCCGACCACAAGGTAGGATTGCACGAATTGTCGGATGAGTTGGACATTCCACGCCACTTTCTGGGTAAGATCATGCAGGATATGGCGCGGCGGCGGATTGTAGACTCGACAAAGGGGCCGAACGGAGGCTTCTATGCCAATGAGGAGACGGAGGCGACGGTGCTGACGGAGATTCTGAAGATTACTGACGGCAACATGGTGTTTACGAGTTGCGCGTTAGGCATTAAGCGCTGCAACGAAGCCAAGCCCTGCCCGCTGCACCACGACTTTGCACAGTGCCGCGGTGGGATGCTGCAAGCGCTGGCGGCCCGGACGGTGGGCGATCTGGCGGCGGAGGTATCAGCGGGCAACTCCTTTTTGACGCGACTGGCGGATCAGAGCTAATTGGCCGCCTTATATATAACGTCGTGAACGCGGGTGCGGAGGTTGAGTTTGGAGATGAGGGTATTGTCGCGGGTGGGATGCACGCGATTGCTGAGGAAGATGAGCAAGGTTCCGTTGCCGGGATCGGCCCAGGTGAAGGTACCCGTATAGCCCGAGTGGCCGAAGCTGGCGGGGCCGGCCGAGCGGCTGGGGATACCGAAAAAGGTGTTGCTTCGCGCCCGAGAATCTCTT
>CAYOTJ010000160.1:0-7874 GCA_964406855.1 uncultured Saprospiraceae bacterium | reverse complement strand
CCCCACTGATGATTCTCAGGAGGCAGCCGCTTGACGAGGAGCGCTGTATGTACTGTAATTGTGTGTCGTCCAGTCAAGATCGGAGTGAGCCGGCTAAGGCCGACTGGCGGGAGCGTCGCTTTCCCAAGGTGATGGGGGATGATACCTATATTCCGTTGCCGGGTTAAAACAAATCGTCCATGACAAGGGTCTGGTCTACAAGACCAATGCTATGCATATTGCGCTCTAACCCAAAGGTAGTGATGAGCACTAAGAACAACTGCTTGCGCGTTTGGCTCAACTGGCGAAATAGGTTAACCTTATGTCTCAGTTGCTCGGCATACGTTTTGTCGAGGCGAACGGTATCACTATAAAACTTGATCTCACACATGGAAATACTATTATCCTGCCGGTCAACCAGCATATCAATTTGCAGCCCTTCCCGATTAACGTCTCCTTTAACCAGAAAGCTGTATTGGCGAGTATGAACCCCGGAAATACCTAATGCCTGCCTGATTTTTTCAATATGTGTCAAGCATATATTTTCAAAAGCATAGCCGCTCCATGATTTCCATGACTGTGTCTGGCTGAGTATATCCCAATGTCCGGCTTCATTAGCGGCGAGAGTCCGGATAAACTTCAGGTAGAAGAGGGAATACTGGTCGGATAATCGGTAGAGGGTATCTTTTTTCTTCTTGCCCATTGGTACATAAGAAGAGATAAATCCCGACATTTCCAGTTCTCGTAGTACATTGGAAAGCCCCCCGCCATCTTTTACACGGATAGCTTGGAGAATATCCCTGCGACTCATGCCATGCCATGCTCCGGCGAGCGCCGTTACAACAGCCTCATATCTCTCCGGCTTGGCAAAGAGAGAACTGTATAGATTGCTGAATTCAGTGCGAAGTACCCCTTGAGGGTGAAAACAAAGCGCATCTATATTTTGGACAGCGCTTTTGCCTCCTTCTACCTGATCGAGGTAATGGGGCACTCCTCCCAGCGCCATGTAAAGTTGTAGGATTTGGTACCGCTGTAAAAATATACCCCGCGATTGGAAAAAAGCCTCTGTTTCAGCGAGCGTGAATGGGGATAAATGGATTCTTCGGCTTACCCGATTGTGTAGACCACCCCGATCATTCATTATTTTATTGATCATCCAGGCAGTAGCGGAGCCGCATATAATAACGATGATATTGGCGTTGGAAGCGTAGCTATTCCAAAAATAGCTAAAACCTGTGAGGAAGTCCGATTTTCGGGTAGCGATCCAGGGTAATTCATCAATAAAAACTACTTTTTTTCTATCTGTGTCGCCTAAGCTTTCGAGATATAGCCTCAACTGAAAAAAAGCATCCAGCCAGTCGGCGGGGACCTGCCCAATCGATGCAGAACGTTGCGCGTCCCTGAGGCTATAGGCAAAGTTTCTAAGTTGTTGTTCCTGCGTACCTGCTTTTAGCCCTACCATCTCGAAATCTAATTTGCCTCTGAAAAAGTTGCGTATCAGGTAGGTCTTCCCAATCCTTCTTCGCCCTAATACAGCTACCAACTCCGGTTTAGTAGAAGTATAGGCCTGATGCAAAATTTCGATTTCTAATTTTCTCCCAATCATGATAAATAATTATATGTTGCGGAATCTGGGTAAATTTACTAATATTCCGCAATATATGCAATACATATTCTGCGGAATCTTGACATTTGATTATAGATTCCGCAGTTTATAGCTCTTCTGGTATATCTTTGTGTAGAAATATATGCATACATGGAGATGGTTATCGAAAATGGTTCATTACGCGTGGCGGTTAACGCCCAAGGCGCGGAGTTGAGCAGCATTTGGCATAAAAGCGCAGCGCTGGAGTATTTATGGAGCGGCGACCCGGCTTATTGGGGTAAAAAATCGCCTGTGCTCTTCCCCATTGTGGGTACGCTGCGGCACAATACCTATCGTCATCAGGGGCAGACTTATAACTTGCCGCGGCATGGCTTTGCCCGCGACCGCCTTTTTGTAGTGAAAGATCATTCGCCGGAGCAGGTCGTTTTTGCCCTGCGCCACGATGCCGAATCGCTGAAGGTATATCCTTTCCCTTTTGAGTTGCGCATTGCTTACCAATTGGAAGGCGATGCGCTGTCGGTAGGTTATGCGATAGAAAACTTAGGTGAGGAACCGATGTATGCTTCCATAGGCGCCCATCCGGCTTTCAGGGCGCCCTTAGTTTCGGGTTTGGCTTACGAAGACTATTATCTCGAGTTTGAGGCGGAGGAGAACGCAGGAATCTATCCGCTCACGGCTCAGGGGCTGACGCTATCACCCGCCCAGCCTTTTTTGGCGGGCGCCCGGCGATTGGCGTTGGAAAAATCTCTTTTTTATGCCGATGCCCTCGTATTCAAAGAGTTGGCTTCTACCCGCATCAGTTTGAAGAGCGATAAAAGCCCGCATGGATTGCAGCTCGATTTTCCGGGCTTCCCTTACTTTGGGATATGGGCGGCTAAGGATGCGCCATTTATATGCTTGGAGCCCTGGTGCGGCATAGCCGATGCTGCCGATGCAAACCAGGAACTGGCCAGTAAAGAGGGTATATTGGCAGTGGCCGGCAGGGAGGTGCTGGAGCGGGAATGGCGGGTGAGGTTATTCTAAAAAAAATACCGGCTGAGCGCTGCGCGCCCAACCGGCCAATGTTTTTTGCACTACATATTAACGGACTACGCGTACTTTAGCGCCTGCATCACTCGCCGTGCAGGTAGTTGTTGATGTACACGGCGGCATCGGTAACGAAGTTGTCGCAAAAATCGACGTACAGTATATTGGGCAAAAAATTATTGCTGATGTGCCCTTGCTGGATCAGTTGCTGAAGGTACTGGCCAAGACAGAGGTTAGCCTGACCTGCCAGGTCGGCGATGCTGGGCGAACCTGTAATCTGATCGCCAAGCTGTTGGGTCAGCGTCCACGACAGCAGATACAGGTCTGCATGATGGTTGCTGTTTTGCAGGTATTGATAAAGTTGGCCAGGGTGTTGCGCATCGCTGGGCGAGCCGTCGTCAACCATAACAGATAGCCGATCGGTGTTAGAGTACCTGTCAAAGACAATCATGTCATAATTAGCTGAGCTGGGCACACTGCCGTTGTCGTGGTAGTAATCGGCATAGGAATACGTCAGCGCTTTGGCATCATCCGTTACATCAAGCCGATCGATGTCTACGTCGTCAAATACGGCAATGATTTTCGATTGGCCGTTGTTGATGCTACTCAGGGGGATATCCACTAACCTACGGCTTTCATTACGCGGCTTGCGGTAGAGCCATGAGCCGCCATCGGGCAGGTTAAATGTTTGAACTAAGGATTCGATGAGGTCTTTTTTGAGCGGATCGAATATGCTGTTGTGATTACCATCGTCCTGTATGGTATCGTCGGTACCGTTGTTTACTTCGATCTGTTCGTAATAGTGAGAAAACTTGAGGATGATGACCTCGTTATGGTAGTTTTCGTTCAGGTAGTTGATTATACCATCAAAAACTTCGGTCATGGTTCGGCCCAAACAGCCGATGCCGCCCATATCGGGGGCGAAGTGGCCGGTATAGGTCTCACAAGTGCCATCAAGTTTTTTGAACCATACCGGGCGCACGTCGAAATAGCGGATGCCGCAGTCGAGCAGGGCTTTAAAATCCTTGGATTGGGTTTTGGTGTCGGCATTGGCGTGGACGCTGGCGAGGTTGGTACAGTAGCCCGTGGTAGACATGCCGGCATCGTGCGCGGCGGGCAGGCAGAGCTGTTTTAGCGTTTTATCCGCATATTTGCTCATCCAGTGGTCGCGACCTTGATGAATGCTGCGCACATCAGATGTGGCAAAATTGATATTGGATGGATTGGTGGTTGAGGAAGAGCCCTGACTGATAACGGTGGTATCATAAGACTCCTGTAAGATGATTACCTGGGTTCCATTGGTTGCGATGGATGGTTTTTTCCCGAGCCCGGAGCCAAAACCTACCGCCCAGGCAATGGACTTATTGGAACTGTCGAGCGATCCGGCCTGCGTTCGGATGGTGTAGGAGTTGTAAATGGACGTGGAAATGCCAGAGGAGGGATAAAAAGTGGCGCCCTGATAAGCCAGGGTTACGAAGCCGTCGTCTGAAAGACCTACTGCGGGGTATCCGTCGGCGTTGCTGTCTACTCCATGGGCTGAAGACGCCCAGGAAATATCGCTATGATCGGAGTTGAGCTGGCCTACGATGGAGTAGATGTTGTTCCCATTGACGTAAACCAATACAACATTCCCCTGATTGTTGACGGCTATTCTGGGGGTATTGCCCGAAAAATGGTGGCTCAGTTTGGTCCAGCCTGCCGTCTTGGATGTAGCGTTGACCTGAGAAACCATAACGTAAATGGTTCCGGATGATTCAAAGGTAGCCAATGCCAAGTGGGTAGAGCCTATGTAGGTAAGCGCTACGGAGGGGGTGTTGCCGCTGTGGCCGGAGTCTTGGCTATCGCCCCAGGTTACCTGTTGCCCATTGATGGCGCCTACGTGGGTCCAGATTTCGCTGGAGGGGCCATCTGATTCGTGGATTTCAATTACGACTCCCTGGCTGTTGATGGCTACGGTGGGGGTTTCGCCGTCGTCGGTACTGCCGGTATTGCCTCTTTGCGGAATGCCTGTACGCACGCCTAAGCTTAGCGTTCCGTCAGTCAGCAATGTTCCTGCCTGGTAATAAAGGGCTGTGCCCGTCATTCCGCCATTTCGGTACACCGCCACCACCCTGTTGCCGGATAAGGCAACCGATGGCTGTACTGCCGAGTCGCTCAGATCGGTGAGCGTGCTCAGCATAAATTGCTTGGTACTCATAGAATAAAAAAATTAATTGGTTGATGGGCAAGTATACGGGATTTTAAGGGGAGGGTTGCGCGCTGCGGAAGCAAAATATAGCGGATGTGTTTATATTTTTATCAACTATTTGTTTTTGACTTTTAATCAAGATATTGCTATGGAATTTGGCGGATGGATGGGTTAGGCCGCCGCATCCATCAGGCGGATGATGGTATTGGCGCATCTTGCTACTTAGGCAGGCGCTGCGCGTGAGCGGTGGAAGCGGTATGGGGGCTAAAAAATATGGCGCCAACAGCGGCGAATGGCCCCCATAAGAGCGGACGACGTTTACCCGACCGAGCAGCGCGAGGGCGTGGCGACCCCGGCCCCTTGGTTTTATGCTTGGTTGGGGTAGGCGGCTAAAAAGGGGCCGGGGGCACGCCCTAAAAAAAATAAACTTTATTCTTAGTTATTTAGCGGTAAAGCTCAGTGCGGCCGAGTTGATGCAATAGCGCAAGCCGGTGGGTCGGGGGCCGTCGTCGAAAACGTGGCCGAGGTGGCCCTGGCAGCGCGCGCAGCGCACCTCGGTGCGCACCATGCCGTAGGCGGTATCGGTATGCTCGTGGATATGGGTGGGGGCGACGGGCTCCCAATAGCTGGGCCAGCCGGTGCCGGAGTCGAACTTGGCGGCGGAGCTGAAGAGCGGTAGCCCGCAACCGCCGCAGGTGTATATGCCTTGCTGGTGGTGATCCCAGTAGGCGCCGGTGAAAGCGCGCTCAGTGCCGGCCTGGCGCAGCACATAGAAGGCCATGTCGGAGAGCTCGGCCTTCCACTCGTCTTCCGACTTTACTATCGGCGCGAGTGTATCGCCGGGGGCGTAAACGACCGGAGTAGCCTGTGGGGCGCCGGCGGCGCTTGTATTGGAGGGTTGGGTATTACAGCCGAACAGGGCGGCAAGCATGAGTAAGGCCGGTATTGCCGGCAGTTGATGATATTTCATAGCAAATATTGCATTTGGTTTTTTGCCTCTGCCGGGGTACTGTCGCCAGAGGGTTTTAATAACTTATTATACGATATGCACCGGGCTATCGGTTTTCGTGGGGGCGCCCTTGTTGGCGTCCTTGCTGTACATCGGTTTCGAGCTGTTGTATTTCCCGCAGTTCTTCGACCGACAGGGCGCCGGGCACTAAGGCGCTGAGGTCGGGTTGGCCGGCATCAATCCAGGCGGTGAGCCAGCAACTGCCTATGGCGAGGATGGTAGCTCGCCAGCGGTCTTCTACCATACCGCGCATGGCCTGCTGGTAGGCTTGGGCATACTCGCGGCATTGGGTGCGCACGGTAAGGCCGAGGCGGTCGTCGAAGCAAAACATATTGTCTTGGGAAAAGTTGAGGCTAAGGCGCTTTTCGATGGAGAGGACGCTGTCGACGAGGAGGTGGCTCTGGAGTACAATGTCCCAGAAATAGGGGTTGAGTTCGCGCACATACTCGGCTTTGCCTACAAAGTAGTCGTATTCGGTATCGGCGAAGAGCTCCGGGATGCGACTTTCCCAGAAGGCGTGTATGCCTGTCTGGTTGGTGAGTTGGCCGTTGTAGTTGGTGGTGGTGTGCAGGGGTACGTGGGCATCGCCGATGTAGTGGCCGAGCTCGGCGGCTAAGCGGAGGATGGCGCGGGCGTCGCGGCGGCGGAAGGCCTCGGTAAGGCGGCGCTGATGCTGGGGCAGGTAGTAGGGGAGGACGCCATGCTGGGAGAAGTGGTCGAGGATGCGCACTTCATCGCAGGGGGCGGGCAGCTCGCCCAGCAGGGCTGCGAGAGAATCGCAGGGGAGGGTCCAAAAGTCTTCATAGTATTGGGGGATGATGTTGCGATACCAGAATTGGCGGTAGGCAGGCAGTTGGAGGCCATAGCGTTTGCCGGTGGCGGGCACAGATAGCAGCACACTACCGCGGCCCCGCTCGGCCCGAGTGAGGGTGTCGGTGAACATGGAGACGGTGTCGGGGCCGCTGATAAACTGGATTTCAGCTTTGAGGAGGAGGGCCTCGGCCCAGTCTCGGGGGAGGTCGTCGAAGGGGTAGACGCCCCATTCGTCGATGTCGATGTAGTGGCGAACGGCTTCGTGCCGGGTGGCGTAGCGGCGCTTATCGGGGTCTACGGCATGCTCGGTGAGGTATTCGATGTTGTGCCTGAAAAAGACCATCATCTCCGGAGGCAGGGTGAAAACAGCTAAGCGATTGAGGCGGCGGTGGCCGAAGAAGCCCCAGTCGTCGGGCGGAGGCAGAATGGCCCAGGCTAAGGCTGCGGCCAGGGCGAAGACGGATATGGAGCGGAAGGTTGTGCGTTGCATGGCAGTGGACTCCTTTGACATTGGAGCGCTGGACAAAGTTAGGAGAACATTCCTTAAGATGCCTATCTTTGCCTCATGAAAACAATCTCAGAATTGATAGACCATCTGCACTTAGAGCAGATTGAAGTCAATTTGTTTCGCGGGCAGAGCCGTAGCGTTGGCTCATCGCGTGTATTTGGCGGGCAAGTGCTTGCGCAAGCCTTAAGCGCTGCCTTGAATACCGTGCCGGAAGAGCGCTTTGTGCACTCGTTGCACGGCTATTTTATTCTGGCCGGCGACATCAATGCGCCCATTGTTTTTGAGGTCGACCGCATCCGCGATGGGGGCAGCTTTACGACCCGCCGGGTGAAGGCCATACAGCATGGGCGGGCCATCTTTAATATGTCGGCCTCTTTTCACGAGCCCGAGGACGGCATGGACCATCAGATGGAGGCGCCGGCGGTGGCGTCGCCTGAAGATTTGCCGAGTTGGGACGCCCTCGTCAAGGAGTTTGGCAGCCTGATGCCCAGCGGCCTCAAGCGCTTCTTAGACGTAGAGCGCCCCATAGAATTCAGGCCTGTAGAGTTTATCAACCCGGCTGCGCCTGAGAAGTACGCCCCCCTGCGGCACGTATGGATGCGCGCCAAGGGCGAGATGCTCGACGACAGGAAGTGGCATCAGCTCAGCTTAGCTTATGCCAGCGATTATAACCTGCTCACTACGGCCCTGCTGCCCCATGGGCTGGCCGCCAATTTCGGGCAAATTATGCTGGCCAGCTTAGATC
>CAYOTJ010000159.1:0-7882 GCA_964406855.1 uncultured Saprospiraceae bacterium | reverse complement strand
TCATTAATAATGCCGGCTGCGGCAGCCTGACGGCCTCTTTCGTCAATAATGTTCCGTCGGGGGGCGAGCCCGGCTTCAGCTATCAATGGGATTTTGGCAATGGCAACAGTTCCATAGCCGAAAATCCGCCCGTCCAAACGTATACGGCGTCAGGCGAATACGGCATCTTCTATGAAGCCATTGTAGATACGGCCGGCTTCTTCCTCACTCAGGTGCGCATAGATGAAGTGGGTTGTACCGATATCTTCAACACCCGCCCCGACCTCAAAATCGACGTATACGACCCCACGGGCGTGGTCATCTATACTTCCGACATTGTTACCGACGCCATTACGCCATTGGTATTCGACCTGTATCTGCCCATCGGAGAGGGCAACTACAGTTTAGAGGTCATCGATGACGATGGCGGCCTCGACGGCGCCGACGACCTCTGTGGCGTCATCACCCTCAATCAATTGGCCAACGGGCAGATACAAAGCGGCAGCCTTACGGCCACCCTTACCGTCATTCACCCTGTAGACACCATTACCTCCAGGAGCTCTGTGACGGTGTACCCCATACCGGAAGCGCCGACACTATTGGGAGCGGGGCCTTTCTGCACCGGCGATACGGCTATTCTTTCCATAGGCAACTACGAGGATCATCTGCAATGGTACCGTGACAGTCTGCCCTTGCCGGCTGCCGTTCAAAGCGAGCTGCCCATCACGCAATCGGGCGCTTACTGGGCTGTCTATACCTCGCCGGAGGGGTGCTCTTCCACTTCCAGTTCATTGGCTGTCAACTTTTTGGCGCCTCCCCCACCCTTCAATCTTCAGCAAAATGGCAATCGGCTCCGATTGCCGGCCAACTATACGCTGCCCGCCAGTTACACCCTTTTATGGTTGCTCGACGGGCTGCCCATTGCCGGGGAAACGAGCCCCATCATCTGCGCGCTGTCGGATGGGCGCTATACCTTAGTGCTTACCAACCTCAGTACGGGCTGTAGTACAGAAGCTTCGGCGGATGTCATCTACGACCCGGGCCTGTCATGCACTACCGGGGCCGGCGACCTCAGCGCCGCCATAGCCGCATGGCAACTGTGGCCCAACCCCGGCGCCGACCGGGTACAACTCAGCGGGGCGCTGCCCCAGAGCGACGTCATTAGCTACGAAGTGCTCGACCTCGCCGGCCGCCGCTGGCAGCAGGGAGAGTGGAGCCAGGCTTCCGGCGCTTTTGTGCAAACCTTCTATTGGGGCGAAGCGCCGGCAGGCCTGTATTTTGTGCGCCTGCGCACCGCTCAGGGGGAGGGTACGTTGAAGTGGATCAAGCGTTAGGGTAAGCCGCTAAAAAAATTTCCCCCGCTCCGGCTTTGAAGCGAGGGAAATAGAACAACATAGATCAAAAACGGGCGCTGGGTTCCTTTCGGAGGCAGCGCCCTTATTTTTCCGGGATTGCCCCGTTACGCTTCGGGTTCTTTGCCGCCATCGAGGAACTCCTGATAGGCTGACAGTTCGCTCCAGTTGCCGGCCTGTGCCAAGCCGGCCTGTTTGGCCCAGGTGCTGGGGTCTGCCAAGCGATAGCGGTCGCCGGCAGCGGCCAATACTTCTTGCAGGCGCTCGGTAGAAGCCGCAGCCAGATCGGCCCAGTTTTGTATGCCGGCCTCTTTGAGCAGTTGCTCGATCTTGGGACCGATGCCCTCTACGATTTTGAGGTCTTCGGGGTTGTTGGAAAACCCTAAAGCTTTGATGACCAACTTCTCCACTTTGGATGGCGTTTCCATATCGCCGCTGGCATCGTCGCCGGCATCGAGGAACTTCTGGTATTCGATCAGCTCTGCCCATTTGCCCTCGCTGGCCAATTGAGCCTGACGCGGCCAGGTATCGGGTTTAGCCAAGCGGAAATTGCTGCTGGCGCCATCCAAAATGCCCTTCAAATGATCGACCGAAGCTGCAGCCAGCGCAGCCCAGGTAGCGATGCCCTCGCCCTTGAGAAGTTGTTCTACTTTAGGGCCTATACCTTCAACGATTTGAAGATTATCAGCGCCGAGGATGGCCACGTAGTCGGTATCGCCTCCTCCCGGGGCTTTGTCTCCGGTATCGGCTACAAAGCCCAAAGCCCCGGCTCCTGCGCCATCGCCATCGGCGGCGTGGAGGGCGCGGTCGAGCTTGGTTTGCAGCACGGCCTTGTCGGCTTCGCAGCGCTGCATATTGGTGCGCAGGGCTGCGTATTCCTTCTGTTGTTCGTCAAACTGGTACTTGAGACTCATAAAGTCCTTCTCCATATTCACATATTTGGCATGATAGCCCTCTTTTTCTTCTGTGAGTTGGAGGATGGTTTGATCTTTGCCCCGGCCAAAAAGCAGCCAGTGCAGCAACCATCCCAACAAAAAGGCGCCTAAGGAAAAAAGCCACCACCACCAGCAGGGCAGATCCATGGGCGTTTGCAGCAAAATAATATCGTTGGTCAAGATCATGGCGATCTGTTTTTATGAATTCAAAATAATTTTATTTAACTATACGCAGCTCTACGCGTCGATTCACCTGTCGGCCTTCTTCGGTATCGTTGGAGGCCTCGGGTTGGGTTTCCCCTTTTGAATCCACGACGACACGATCAGCGGCGATGCCGTTTTTCACCAGAATGGCTTTGATTGCTTCGGCACGCAACTTCCCTAAGCGCTCGTTGTAAGCGGGTTCTCCCACGTTATCGGTATGGCCGGTGAGGCGTACTTTTTCGGTGGTTTGGGAAAGCCGTTTGGCCAATTTGTTGATGTACTCGTCAACGACGGGATCAACCAGTTTCTGATCGGAATTGAAGGGGAAGCGAATGATGGTACGGTCGGCCAATTGCTCTACTTCCGACGCTTCCTTAGCTTTTTTCGGCTCGGGCTCCTTCCATTCAAAGCTGCTTGCCTCGAAGAAGCCTTGTCGTGCGGATTCCGTGTCTTCCAGCGCACGGGCGCGAAGTTGAATACGATTGTCGGGGATGAGGCCGGCAAAGGCTTTTTTAATCTGGTCGGCGCGGGCAAAGCCCATGTTGTCATAGCCGGGCGGCGCGGCTTCCGATTCGTAGTACAGGCCCGTAATCTCCAGGATGTTTCCATCCTTCATACCCCCGACAATTTGGTTGCGCAACGCTTCGTACCCCGGATTGAGGTTGGCGGTTGCGTCGGCCCACTTGAAGTCGATGGGATAGCGGGTCACTGCCGAATCAGGCGGCGGCGCAATTGCGGTACCTGCGTCTTCGCAGCACTGCTTGACGCAGCCCTGATAAGCCAGCAAAGAGTACACGAACCACGCAACCAACATGAGAATGACCTTCAGCGGTGTGGACATAATGCGTGTGGATTGATGAGTAAATGAATATTCCGAAAAGGCAAAATATTACAACTACCTTACTATGTTGATGGGATTAGGCCAAATATAAGCACACCAAAGTGTTTTGTCGCCAATTTTTCACATTATTTTTTTGTAACTTGACGAATATTCATTAATAAGCGACTCAGTGTTATCCGCTCACAAAAAAACCCTATCTTTGCGCGGCTAAAAAGTAAACGAGATAGCGCTATGTTCGAAAGTTTAAGCGATCGTTTGGAGGGCGCGCTAAAGACCCTGCGCGGCGACAACAAACTGACGGAGCTCAACATTGCCGAGTCGATCAAAGAAATTCGCCGAGCCTTGGTGGCCGCCGATGTCAACTATAAGATTGCCAAGGAATTTACCGATAAGGTCAAGGACAAAGCCTTGGGCTCTGAAAACGTGCTCAAGAGCGTCCGCCCTGGCGAGTTGATGGTAAAAATTGTAAACGACGAGCTCATTGAACTGATGGGCGGGCAGTCGGCAGGCATCAACCTCAAGGGCAATCCCTCTGTAGTGCTCATTTCGGGCCTTCAGGGTTCGGGTAAAACCACCTTTACCGGCAAACTTGCTTATTTCCTCAAAAGCAAGCGCAATAAAAAAGTGCTGGTGGCAGCCTGCGACGTATACCGCCCCGCCGCCATCGATCAGCTTACCGTACTGGCCGAACAGGTAGGCGCCGGCATCTTCAAAGACCCCGAAAACAAGAACCCCGTCCAGCTTGCCATGCAGGCCATTGAAAAGGCCCGGCAGGAACGCTACGACATCGTCATCATCGACACCGCCGGCCGCCTCTCCGTCGACGAGGAGATGATGACTGAAATTGCGAACGTAAAAGCCGCCATCCAGCCCGACGAAACCCTCTTTGTCGTCGACTCTATGACCGGCCAGGATGCCGTCAATACCGCCAAGGCCTTCAACGACCGCCTCAATTTCGACGGCGTTGTGCTCACTAAGCTCGATGGCGACACCCGAGGCGGGGCAGCCCTCTCCATTAAGTACACCGTAGGCAAACCCATCAAATTTGTCTCCACCGGTGAAAAAATGGACACCCTCGACGTGTTCTACCCCGATCGTATGGCCCAGCGCATCCTCGGCATGGGCGACATTGTATCGTTCGTAGAGCGCGCACAGGAGCAATTCGACGAAGCCGAAGCCAAGCGTCTTGAGCAAAAGATCAAAAAAAATAAATTTGATTTCGAGGACTTCCTCAGCCAGATCAATCAGCTCCGCCGCATGGGCGACCTCAAGAGCCTGCTCAACATGATCCCTGGCATGGGTAAAATGACCAAAGACCTCAACATAGACAACAGCGCCTTCAACCGCGTAGAGGCCATCATCAGGTCTATGACCCCCGACGAGCGCCGCAACCCCGAGTTGCTCAACATCAGTCGCAAAAAACGCATCGCTTTAGGCTGCGGCCAAAAGATAGAAGACATCAACAACTTCATCAAACAATTTGACCAAATGCGCAAGCTCATGCACCAAATGAGCAAATCGCCGGGTATGATGGGCGGCCCGCCGCCGGTAGCGCAACGCGGCAAGGCAATGAAGCCAAAACGGCGATAAACGCTTCTCCAAGCTTACTTTAGGGGACCCGCCCGAGGGGGCCGATCGGTGAAACCATCCCTGCCCCTCACAATGGTATTACAGCGCCTGAAGGCGCTACACCGGCGGGCGGGGCCGGGCTGTTTGCTCTTATGGCCCGAATCCACTTCCCAATAAAGCGGCCTGCTTCAGCGCAAGGACGCAGCCTGCCTGTTCAGCATACGCCCCCCCCCTCTCTATAACATTCACTCAATATTGATGCCCGCCGCATCGTATCGGAAGCGAACAAAGTGTCCGATAACGGGCACTTTTGAATGCCTCTATTTTTCACATCATATTCATTTTCAGCAAATTACCGCCTGGCACGCCGCTTGAATTACTTATAGCGACGATCATTCAAAAGCGGTCGAAAATGGACAAAGAAATATCCCCCCAGACGTTTAAAAAGCGGCGCAATAAGATCTTGACTTATGTGGGTCTTGGCGTAGCAGGGTTGTTGTTGTTGAGCTGGGCGATGCGTTCGGCGCTGAGCAATAAGCTCTCCAGTGCCGACATACGGACGGCTACCGTAGAAATAGGCGACGTAGAAAACACCCTGGCCGCTACGGGCGAGGTATTGCCGGTATTTGAGCAGGTAATAACCAGCCCCATTCCCGCAGTGCTCCAACAGGTGTTCTTTAGCGCCGGGGCAACACTAAAGCCCGGCGATAAAATCATGGCGTTAGACAAAACCTTTACCCAATTAGAATATGAGAAACAGCAGGACGGGCTGGCCCTGAAGCGCAACAGCATTGTTAAGACCCGATTAGACTTAGACAAGAGCTTCTACGACATCAAAATAGAGGACTCCATCAAAGCTTACCGAATTACGAGCCTGAAGGCCGATCTGGAGAATGCCCGTCGGTTGTTCCAGGCAGGGGGCGGTACGCGAGAGGCCATAGCGCAGGCTGAAACGGCCCTGCGCATTGCTGAGCTGGAGAAGCGGCAATTGGAGAACGACATCCGCAGTCGGCAGGCCAGTATGCAACTGAGCATACGCGAAACCGAGATCACAGCCCACATCCAGGAGAAAGAACTGCGCGAATTTGAGCAGCGCTTGTCCCAGGCCGATGTAGTGGCTACCCGGGCAGGAGTGCTCACCTATGTGCTCACCAACTTAGGCGCCAGCGTAACCGAGGGCGAAATCCTCGCCCGCATAGCCGATCTGGGCAGTTTCAAAATTATGGGGTCCATTTCGGACAACTACGCAGGCCAGCTCAAGGCAGGTATGCCCGTACTGGTTCAGGCCGGCGACAAAACCCTGAGGGGAATGTTGCTGAACGTACTGCCTGCGGTATCCAACAATGTCGTCAACTTTGAGGTCGCGCTCAACGAAGCCGGCGATAGCGCCCTGTTGCGCCCCAACATGAAAGTAGACCTTCACCTTATCACAGACGCCCACCAGCAGGTAATACGGGTGCGCAACGGATCGGCATTTCGCGGCGGATCAGCCCAGGACGTGTTTGTGCTCACAGAAGCAGGCAAGGCCGTGCGCCGCACCGTGAAAGTGGGGCTCAGCAACTTCAATTATGTGGAGATTGTGGAAGGCCTGACCCCTGGCGAGACCATCATCATCAACGATCTGGCCAATTTTAAAAACGCCGGTGAAATCACCATAAAATAAGCCTATGAGAACGCTGATCATATTGCTGATTTTGGGCCTGATCACAGGCAGCGCAGCCCGTGCGTCGGGGCAGGAAGTCCGCATTACCCTCACCCTGGCTCAGGTGATCCAACAAGCCAAAGACCACTCACTGGCAGCCCGGCAGGCTGTGACCATTCGGGAGACCCGCCACTGGGAGTACAGGCGCTTTCAGTCGAATTTCAAACCGCAACTGTTGTTAGATGGGCGGGCGCCGGCTTTTTCGCGCTCCTTTGACGAAGTGATACAACCCGACGGCAGCCGGCAATTTCAGCCGGTGCGCAACAACAACTCATCGGCGGGCTTGTCGCTGGAGCAAAACGTTGCGCGCACAGGAGGCGTCATCTACGCTGCCAGCCAGCTACAGCGCTTTGACGACTTCATCCGCGATTTCCGGCAGTACAACGGAACGGTATTTGCCATAGGCCTGAGCCAGCCGCTGTTTCAGTTCAATGCCATGAAATGGGACCGTCGGATAGAGCCCCTCAAGTATCAGGAGAGCCGGCAGGAATACATAGCCTCCATGGAGGAGATTGCTTACAACGCCACCCTGTACTACTTCGAGCTGCTGCTGGCCCAGGTAAACCAGTCGATAGCCGAAACCAACCTGAAAAACACCGAAGAGATCCTGCGCATTGCCAATGAGAAATTTGAACTGGGTAAAACCAGTAGAAACGAGATACTGCAACTGCAATTGGAATTGCTGAAAGTGCAAAAAGCGGTAGGCTCTGCCAAACGCGACTTAGAGATAGCCACCCTAAACCTGAAAACCTTCATTGGCCTGCAACAGGACGGGCGGCTGGAGCTGACGGAGCCCGTGCCGGGCCAGTCGCCCAACATCGGCGCCGAGCAGGCTTTGCAGGAAGCATACGCCAACCGGGCCGACGCCATCGCCTTCGGGCGGCGCCTGCTGGAAGCTGAGCGGGATGTAGTAAAGGCCGAAAAAGACGGAGGTATCAATGCTACCCTGACGGCCAACCTGGGCTTCTCCAATCGGGGCGCTACCCTGACGGATGTATACCGCAGCCCGCAAAACCAGGAGTTGATCACCCTTTCGCTGAGCCTGCCCCTGCTGGACTGGGGCCGACGGGAGTCAAGCGTAAAAACCGCACAGGCCAATCAGACGCTGGCCAGCTATGCCGTAGAGCAAGACCGGCAGTTGTTTGCACAGGCCATCTACACCCAGGTCACGTTGTTTGACATGCTCAAGGAACAACTGACCCTGACGACCCGGGCCGACGCCATTGCCGCCGAAAAATACGAAATCGCGCGGGAGCGCTACGTGTTGGGTAACCTCAGCGTAACCGACCTCAGCATTGCC
>CAYOTJ010000158.1:7606-7890 GCA_964406855.1 uncultured Saprospiraceae bacterium | reverse complement strand
CTTATGGCTGCCCGCACCGCCGCCCTTGGGGGGGGCGTCGGCGCGGGCAGCCATACCGCTTCACCCGCTGGTCCGGGGGGCTTAGCGTATGTGCACGATGCGCTCTGTGAAAGTTCCACCCGCGTGGCGCAGGGTCAACAGCAGTACGCCGGCGGGCATATCGGCGGTTGCAGTTAAGTATCGGTGGCTCGGGCCGGCCGGCGCTAAGTAGCGCTGTTGCAACAGCAGGCGGCCGGCAACGTCGCGCAGTTCCAGGGTTATCCAGTCTTCGGCGGGCAGATTCA
>CAYOTJ010000158.1:0-7596 GCA_964406855.1 uncultured Saprospiraceae bacterium | reverse complement strand
GATTCAGGCTCAGCAGCGTTTGCTCCCGGAAGGGGTTGGGCCATACCTCCATAGCGGCGCCCGCTATGGGCCGGGGCGCATCGGTCCAGTTGAGGGTCAGCGGCCGGGCGCTCAGGTCGTCGCCATAAGCTTCGGCAGGCAATGCTTCAGCGGCTGTGCTCAGGCGCAATACATCCTCCAGACTGCGACCGCCTTGCTCGGCCCTCACCGTCAGCCAGCCCAGCAATTGGTCTTCTATGGGCGCCGAGGCATAAGCCAGCAATCGGCCCGTCTCGGGGTTAAATGCCGAACTCCAAAGCGGATCGGCGGGTTGCCAGCTCAACAGCGACAAAGCCTGCGGATCGGCCTCAAACTGGAGTTGGAAGCCGACGAGGTTTTGCCCTTGGGGCAGGCTTATGGGCAGGCGCAGTACGGCGCCGGCGGCTAAGGTATGGGCCGGAGCGCTCAGGGCCATTAGTGTGCCAGGGCGGTTGGCTGTACCCGTACCCAGCATATCGCCTGTGCGGATGCCATAAAAATCAGCTCCTTCTACCGGCGCATCCACATCTTCAAAGCGCAGACTGTCGGGGTATACAAAGGGGTTGAGCCCAAAGTTGAAGTTGCGGGGCACAAATTTCCAGGTGGGACAGCCTTGCAGGTTGCCATCGGAGCCCACCAGGGTCTGGCGCAACACCGTCAGGTCGTCGAAGTTGACGGTGCGGTTGCAGTCTACATCCGCAGCCAGCAGCAGGTAGGGCGAGTTCAGCGGCAGTTGGCCGTTGAGGTGGCGCAGCAGCCGAATGATGTTGAGGGTCGACAGCCCGGCCAAAGGCTGGTTTTTGAACGGCCTTACCGTATAGTCGCCGCCTTCGGCTACGCGCCGCAGGTAAAAGCCGTCGGCATTGGTGGTAGCTGCCGTATTGCCCGTTATGTTCACCGTCGCATTGATGATGCCGAGACCGCTGAGGCTGTGTTGGGGGTGGTGGATAATCTTACCGCTGATGGCTAAAGAAGGCAATACCTCAAACTGGCCGCCAAAAACGGTGGGCGTATTGCTGATGACCTGATCCTGGCAGTACTCCCCGGCGATGGCTTCCAACTCCAGATCGTATACGCCGGCTAAGGCATTGCCATTGGCGCATACGCGCACTTGCAACACCGTATCGCCATCGGCCAATTGCAGCCCCGGTAGCGGAGCCGCCCAGTCAAAAAATACCGTCCAGTCGTCGAGCAGCAGGTAGTCGAAGGCGCCGCCTGCCAGGTTGCCGGGCAGTACGTCTGTCAACCGGCCCGGCAGAGTATCGGTCAGAATAATAGCCCCACTGAGGCTGGCCACATCTGCTAAGCCCGAGCCCGTGAGCGGTATCCAGACACAGGAATCGGGCTGGGCAGCGCCGGCGCCCAATTGCAGGCTGTAGTTTTCTTCTAAGGCCGGATCAATACTCACCGTCTGGCACTGGCTGTCGGAGCTGCACGCGTTAGCCACATACAGGCACACCTCATGGATGCCCGCCGACAGCAGCGGTATTTCAAAGTCGGCTTCCGTACTCACGCTGAGGCCGTCTAACGTCCAGTTGTACGACAGCCCCGGGGCGGGCTGGGCCGTCAGTTGCAGCCCCTGACAGTCGAGAGGTGTAGCCGAAAACTGCGCCTGGGGTAAATTGCCGGCATCGACGGTAGCGCTCAACTGGCCATCGCAGCCGCTAAGTGTTTCGTAGGTGATGGTATAGCTGCCCGGCGGCATATTGAATACGCCCGTGGCCGACGACTGATTGCCGATCCTGAAAAGATATTGCTCATTGGCGTTGACCGGCACAATGGCAATGCTGCCTAAGCCCGTCACGCAGTCGGCAGGCGTAGTAACTACTTCAAAGGCCAACGGTTCATACAGGTAAGTGACCACTACAAAGCTGTCGCAGCCTGCTGCCGTAGTAAGCGCCAACAGGAAGTCGCCCGCTGCGTCGGGGTCGCAGGTAGTCAGCGTATCTACTCCTTGTAAGGGCTCATACAGCACCGTCGTCACTACCGTGCTGTCGCAAGCGCCCCCGGTGGGGAAGGTTTCCACGAAAACGCCTACGCCGGCCGCCGAACAACTGGAGCCCGTAAGGAAAGTGGTATCCGGGAAGGAAACGCTGACGCGGTAACGCACCAGGCTGTCGCAGAAGTTGAGACTGGGATAGCGGCGCTCCAGCAGGTATTCGCCTGCCTCCTCAAAATTTTGGTCGAGAAATCCCCCGCCGCAGATGGCCGTATCTACCTCCACCTCAATGGCGGGGCGCACGCGGAAGGTGAAGGTTTCGTTGTATACGCAGCCCTCGGTATCCTGCACAAAGTAGGTGTAGGGGTAGTCGCCTGCCGAGGCAAAAGCCACTGTGAGCGAATCGGGCGTAAGCGCCACTATATTGGAGTCGGCGGGCATCCATCCCCGGTTGTAGGGGGGCAGACTGCGATTAAAGTTGAGCGAGGCCTCGAAGAGGTAGCCGTTGTCGGAAGGCCAGCGATCGGACAAGGTAAAGGTCCAGGTTCCGTTGAGCGGGCAGCCCTCGAGATCGCTCAGGGGGTCGAAGCTGTTGTAATTGCCGGGGGGCAGCACGCTGGCTAAACTGTCGGTGGCGTATTCCCAGAAGGTGCCCCGGGTAGCGTCGGTGGTCCAGCAATAATTCCAGCCGATACCGGGTTCCACTACCCCCCAGGGCGTGACAATGGCATTGGGCGCATCGGGATCGTCGGGGTCGCTGGGCTGGCCCAGTTGGGTAAAACCTAAGCCCGGAGGTAGTACGGGGTTATAATTATGTAGGGTAACAGAAACCCCGGAAGGACAGGTAACCACCAATTCGAGGTCGTGCATAAAAGAGTGCTCCATGCGCAGGCATATCGCCAGTTCGCCAGCGTCTGACAACGTAGAGTCGGCAGGGTAGCCGCTCACTTCCACGGGCGCCTCCAGCAGCAGGTCGGGCTGGTCGGGTATGGGGTAGCCTTCATTGTTGCGGAAAGGCACGGGCAGCCCGGTGAGGTAAAAGTCGGCCCCAAACGCATAAGTAAGCGTATCGCCGGGGCAGAGCAGCGGAATGGGATTTTCAACCACGAAGTCGACCTCGCGGGTGCGCAACACATAGTGGATGAGGCTGTCGCAACCCTGGGCCGTAGTCAGGGCCAAGGTATATTCTGCAGGCGCCTCCAGCGATACGCCATTGATGACGAATACATCGCCGGGGCAGGCATCATAAGTTTCGGTGTAGAGGTAGGCCGGGTACTGCTCTACGCTGATCTGGACGAGGCGCTGGGTATCGCCTACCACCTGATTAAGCTCATAATAGCCCGCCATACTAAAGGTTTGGCCATAGAGCGATACCGACTCGCCGGCGCAGAAGCCGGTAGCTACCGACAAGGTATCGTAATAGGTGACGGGGCCGCTCTGCGGGCTGCCGAACAAGATAACGGAGTTGAAGCCGGGATCGCCGGTATCGGCTATGGCAATGACCAATTGATAAGGCTGGCCGGGAATGAGCGACACCGCCGGCGTGGACAATACGCTGGTAAAGCCGTCGTAGACGAGCCCCGTAATGGGGCCTGCGTAATACTGGGTATAGTTGGCCCAGTTGAGGGCAAAGGTCGAGCAGTAAGCTTCGAGGGTTTCGGGCTCGGTGCCTGCAATGCCATTGTTGACGGTATTGACGCATACCGGCGTCGTGGGCGAGCCGGGTACCGTCATGAGGTTGACAGCCTCGTTGGGGAAGTCGCCGCTGAGGCCGGGGCCGCTGAGGAAGATGCCCCCCAAATCGAGGTTACTGGAGCATACGTACTCTAAGTAGTCCTCGGAGCCAAAGCGAAACGACAGCGGCAGACTGTTGGATACCGCCGTAAAGCTGATGGTGAGCGCAGCCCGGTCATAGATATCAGATTGCAGCAGGTTCAGCGGCTCCAACCAGGGGTCTGTGACGGGGGTATTGCTGAAAATGTGGCTCGACGTCTGATTAATGCCGCCAATGGCGTTGGTGACGCGGCCGGTGCCCAGCAGCAGCCCGCCGTCCATATTGGTGGCATTGAGGGGGTCGTTGAGGCGAGCGATGGCGGCGGGGTTGCCGGTATACGCAACCTGTTGAACCTGAACGCCCGGCCCGAGAACAGCCTGAGCCCAAGACTGAAGAATGGCGGATTGGCCGCCAGTAGGAAGGGGCGTGATGGTCATCTGACCCCACGAACAGGAAACGGCCAGCAACAGGGCGGCCAATGTGGATAGAGGCTTAATCATACAAACACGTTTTTGGGACGCTGCAATTTACCTACATTGTGGTTAAATAACCAATGATTTCTGTCGAAAATACGCCGCTGTGGTTATTATTCTGTCCGGCGATTCACTTTTTAGCCATAAAAGGCTACCTTTGTACAGTACGGGAGCCGTTGTTCCCGGAAAGCCATACATACCATTGACCAAAATTTGTGCAACAGGCCTGCGCCTGTTTCAATTGCTATGATTTATACTGCCCTCCAGCAAGCCCGGTCTCAAGGACGCAAGCAATTGGCCGTCCTCATAGACCCTGATAAAACCAGCCGGGAGTCTGTCATTGCATTAGCGGATATGGCAGCCCAACATGGTATTGATTATTTTTTCTGGGGCGGGAGCCTCATCAGCGATACCCAGGCCGACTACTACCTGTCGCTCCTGCGATCGCATACGCAAAAGCCGATTGTCTTATTTCCGGGCAACATGTACCAGATCAGCCCAAGGGCCGATGGCATACTATTGCTGTCGTTGATCTCCGGCCGCAACCCCGACCTCCTCATTGGCCAGCATGTGCTGGCCGCCCCCCGGCTGAAAAAAAGCAAATTAGAGGTGCTTCCCACCGGCTACATCCTCATAGACGGAGGCGTGCCTACTTCGGTGAGCTACCTGAGCAACACCCAACCCATTCCGGCCGACAAGCCCGACATTGCCCGCTGCACGGCTTTGGCCGGCATTATGCTGGGGTTGCGTCTCATCTATTTAGATGCCGGTAGCGGCGCGCGCAGGCCCGTAGGCGACGATGTCATTGCCGCAGTGCGCCATGAAGTAGATGTACCGCTAATTGTGGGCGGCGGATTGCGCTCGCCGGAGGCGGCTGTGAAGGCCCTCGAAGCCGGCGCCGACTTAGTGGTGGTGGGCAACAGCTTAGAGAAAGACATATCGTGGCTACCCGACCTCTGCGCAGCCGTGCGCTCGGTGAGCAGCAACAAAGCCGAACGGATAGAGTCTTAGCCGGGGTATGAGCCGGCAGCGGCATCCGTTGGCATTTCTCCTGCATAGAAGCAGGCTTTTTTGCAATTCCCATTACACATGAGAACGGTCATCCAGCGCGTAAGCGAAGCTTCTGTAACCATTGAAGGCGTCGTAAAGAGCGCCATAGGCCCCGGGCTGTTGATCCTGTTGGGTATAGAAAACGACGACGATGCCGGCGACATCGACTGGCTGTGCCGCAAGATTAGCCAACTGCGCATCTTCGGCGACGAAGCCGGGCTGATGAATCTTTCCATCCAGGACAGTGGAGGCTCGTTTTTGGTGGTGAGCCAGTTTACGCTTCATGCCAGCACAAAGAAGGGCAACCGCCCCAGCTATATAAAAGCGGCGCGGCCTGAAGTTGCCATTCCGCTCTATGAAGCCTTTGTGGAACAGTTGGCCGCCATTTCGGGTCTGCCGGTGGCTACGGGCGAGTTTGGGGCCGACATGAAAGTACGCCTCCTCAACGACGGGCCGGTAACCATCTGGATTGACAGCCGACAGCGGGAGTAGCTATCGCCAGGAGCGGAAGCTGTATACCCCCAGCACCTGATCGTAGCGCCCGCCAACGGGCCGATAGTAGATGAAGATATGGTATTCGTTTTCGGTTTCGTAGAAATTACCTTCCGTCTCTGACCAATCAGGTACAACTGCCTGGCCCTTGGCGGGCTCGCGGGGCACCAGCACGTAGGCGTAGTTGTAATAGCCCTGCTTGAGGCGGGCTTTGCCCACATAGCCCGGCACCGCCGGATTAAAAACCATAGCATAAGCCGGCTTGAGCTGCCACTCTGTAAAATTGCCAATGAGGTAGAGGTCGTAGTCGTAAAATGAGTCGTCGCATCGGTACTCAAAGAGCATGTCTACATAGTCGCCGGTGAGGTCGGCATTGCCCTGATCGAAGTTTTCGATGACAAAATCGCCGTTGGCGTCGGCATAGCTAAAGTAAGCCTGATGGGCGCGACTGCGATCGGGCTGAACGTCCATGCTCACCCCCTGGTCGGTTACGTTGATGGAACCGGGCACAATAGTCTGTCGGTTGGGGTTGCGCAGCGAACGGAAGTCTAAGAAGCGAAATTCGTTGCCAGCCGGAAAAACCACCCGGTTCTGGTAGTCGAACAGGATGCTGTTGAGCTTAATGAGGTTGGGCGGCAAGCCATAGATGGCGTTGTCCCAGCGGCCGTTTTGTACCACGGTGGCGCGCAGTTCTATAAGCGGATTGCGGATGGTAAGGCGTTGGGGGTCGACGGCGAAGTCGATCTCGTGGTGGGTGCGCAGCTTATCGACGGAGGCAGCCCGGATGAGTTGGGCAGTAATGCCCACCTGCCGGTCGACCACCACAAAGCGGCGGGTGATGACGGGGCGTTTTACATCTTCATCCTCATAGACGGTGAGGAGGTAATTGCCCGACTTGGTGATGCGGGTGTCGTCGTTGGGTACCTGCAACTCGTAGTGGGCGTAGTTGGCGATGCTTTGGAAGGAAAAGCTCAGTTCGCGCACATAGTCTTCCTCATAGCCGTCGAGGTAGTCGAGCGGGGAGAGGTTGGAGGGCGTCCAGTCCATATCGCAATGCACAATGCGATAGACGTAGGTTTTGGCCCGCGAGTCGAAGTCGTCAAAGTCGAGTTGAAGGCGGGCGTCGCTGCCCAATTCGAGCAGCGGGAAGGTATTTTGATAGCCGGCGATGCCAAAGCGAACGCAGCCGATGTTATCGACGTAGGTGTTGTTGTAGTTGACTGCTCCGTGCTGGGCTGCGAGTCTGATGCACGAAAGCAGGGCCATCAGCAGGAATAAAGATTGTTTGCGTTTCATCATAGTTATCGTTTTTTTGGGCGGCTTACCCATGGGTTTCCTTCGAGCCAAAATCGCCAGGGCCACTGGACGCACTCCTCCGCATAGTCGATGCCAATGCGGGGGCCGCAGGCGACGGGCTCGCGGGCGGGGTCGGCGTCTTCAACCCATATCGGAGCGTCGGGCGCGAGCATGGAGGCGCCATTAGAGGTTTTGTGCAACCCCATGGCCTGAGACATAACGCCGGGGCCGGCTGTTAATTGTGGCGTTAATGCGCGCATGTTGCGGCGTTCGAGCATGGTTTCGAGCCCCAGCAGGGGTTCAATGGCCCGCACCAGTACTACGTGGGCCATGCCTTCGGGGCCGGTAACTATATTAAAAAGGTGGTGAATGCCATAGCAAAGATAGATGTAAGCCCGGCCGCCGGGTTCAAACATCACGCGGGTGCGTTGGGTAAACCGGTTGAGGTGGGCATGGCAGGCTTTGTCGTCGGGGGCGCGGTAGGCTTCCGTTTCCACGATGCGCCCAACGGTAAGCCGGCCGTCGAAACAAGTTGCGAGGCGTTTGCCCAAGAG
>CAYOTJ010000157.1:0-7916 GCA_964406855.1 uncultured Saprospiraceae bacterium | reverse complement strand
ACCTCGCCGATGACGGCGGTGGGGTGGGCGTAGTGGGGCATGGGTTAATGTTTTTCTTCTGACTGCCATTGGGCGATGAGGCTGCGCAGCGAGTCGATGGTTTCCCATTCCGTATTTTGGCCCGAGTTATAGCTAAATCCTTCCGGTACCTTAGTGGCTTCAAAGTGCGAGATATAGTCTTCTACTTTCCAACTCATGGGAGAAGAAGGAAGTATGGTATAGTATGGCCCCAGATCATAAGTGTAAAATGAATCGGAAGAAGTAATCATCTCTTCATGAATTTTTTCACCCGGGCGAATACCTACTACTGGTTTTTCACAGTTAGGGCATACGGCTTCAGCAAGTTCCAATATGCGGTAGGAGGGGATTTTGGGAACAAACAGCTCGCCCCCCCAGGCGTTTTCCAGGGCGTAGAGGACCATGTCTACTCCTTGTTGCAGGGTAATGTTAAAGCGGGTCATATTAGGGTCGGTAATGGGCAGCACACCTTCCGCTTTTTTCTTGATAAAAAAAGGAATCACCGAACCATTAGAGCCCATAACATTGCCATAGCGGACAACGGAAAACCGGATGGGATTCCAGCCGCGGATGTTATTGGCGGCGATAAAGAGCTTATCGGAGGCGAGTTTGGTGGCTCCGTAAAGGTTTATTGGGGCAGCAGCCTTATCTGTTGATAGCGCCACTACCTTCTTTACTTCTGTTTCCAGACTGGCATTAATCACGTTTTCGGCGCCAAGGATGTTCGTTTTTACGCATTCCATTGGGTTATATTCTGCAATGGGCACGTGTTTCATGGCGGCGGCATGGATGACATAGTCGATGCCGCGAAGCGCGCGCTTCAAACGCTCGAAATCCCTTATATCCCCGATGAAGAACCGAATTTGTGGATATTGGGAAGGCGGATATTCCTGCGCCATCTGAAACTGCTTTTGTTCGTCGCGGGAGTAAATGACCAATCGCTTGATGTTAGGCCAGCGTTCGAGTACAGTACGTGTGAACGCTTTGCCAAAAGAGCCGGTACCGCCGGTGATGAGGATGGAAGCCTGATTGAGATCCATGAATGCGCTTAATTGAATATAGGCAAAAATGCCTGTTGCTAAAATTTTATTCCTGCACCCAGTCGCCAGTTTTTAACGGATGACCTTTGGTGAAATTTGCGGCTGCTTTTTTACCCAGTACTTCAGTGTAGTGACGGGGGTGCAGCCCGAAGCCCGGGCGTACCGAGCGTAGATTTTGTTTAGTAAATACTTCATCTTTTGCGATGTCTTCAGAAACGTAAAGCGAGCGGGAAAATTCTCTGCCTTTGCGTTGCTTTGCCGTAAGGGTATAGCTTATCTCTCCTAATGCGGCTTCGGCTTGTCGTACGGCTTTAACCATAGCCGTAAATTCGCCTTCATCTAAAGAAAAAGAAGCATCCGGCCCGCCAATTGACCGGTCGAGGATAAAGTGTTTTTCAATGAACCTGGCCCCGAGTGCTGTAGCTACAACTGGCGCTACAATGCCCATGGTATGATCGGATAACCCGCTGATGACTCCGAATCGACTGGCCAAATCGGGAATGCTAAGCAGGTTAGCCTCCTCAATGGGGGCAGGATAGCTAGAGGTGCATTTTAGCAGAATAAGCTGATGATTGCCCTCGGCTCGGCAGGTTTCTATAGCCAATCGTATGTCTTCTTCTTCCGCTATACCTGTGGAGATAATGACGGGTTTTCCTTTGGAGGCGACATAGCGAATTAGTGGAATGTCTGTGATTTCAAAAGAGGCGATTTTATAAGCCGGTGCATCCAATTGTTCTAACAAGTCTACTGCAGTATGGTCAAAAGGAGAAGAAAAACAAATGAGTCCGGCATCGCGTGCAGCTTCAAAAAGCCTGGGGTGCCATTCCCAGGGGGTATAGGCTTCCTGGTAGAGCTCCTAGAGGTACCTGCCATCCCAAATGGTGCCTTGTTTGAGCCGGAAGTCATCGGTGCGGGCGTTTAAGGTTATGGTGTCAGGGGTATAGGTTTGCAACTTGATGGCATCGGCGCCGGCCCGCTTGGCTGCAACTATGGTAGCCAGTGCTGTTTCTAAGCTGCCATTGTGGTTGGCGGATAATTCGGCTACAATAAACACGCGCCCTTTTGGCGACAAAGTAAAATCTGCAATATTGAATGCCTGTTGCATGTTGGTTTTGCTCTGTTATGTTTCAATAACGCTTTAACTAAAGGAAGAGATGTTTAAAGGGCGATTTATGGTAAGCGTCCATTCATCAGTTCCTGTTGTCTGGATAAAACCCAGCCGACAAAAAGCAGCAATGGAGGCTTTGTTTTCAGGCATAATCCTTCCGCTCATTTGACGAATGTCGGGGAATACTGCCGTCAATCGCCGCATTCCCTCTGCCAGGATGGAAACGCCAAAACCCCGACCCTGGTATGCCGGATCCACCTGATAGCTGATAATGGCTGTATCCGCACGGGCGTCAAACCGGATGGATCCCATCGGCTCATCTTCCCAATAAGCAATGAGGTACAAGCTATGTGGGTCAATGATCTTTGCTTCAAACCACTGTTGATGCTCCGTATAAGCGATGGGGTTGTTATTGAATGAAAAGGCCCGCATACGCTCATCCGATGCCCAGCGGTAAGTAATATCCAGATGCTTGTGATCGGCGCGCTGCCAGGTTAAGCGCGCTGCTTGTGCAAGCTCCTTTAAGAGCTTGCTGAGGCGTTCACCTGATTTGCCGTCGATCAGGCGCAAAGGTGTCATTGGCCGGTCCCATACCGCTTCAATGGCACTTATTAAAGCGGGTTCGCTGAAATCTTCGGCATCTACAAATGCATTTAGTCGCTTGAATTCCTGATGCAACTTCACTTGATTGTCGGCATAATGACCGCAAACGACATGAGCGCCGGCAGCCAGCGCTTCGATCAATACTCCGCTGGCTGGAGCAATGATAAGATCTGCTTCGGCCATCTGGCTGCACATTTTATCTTCTTGTAATTGGCTCATTACTATGATTCGATCATCTTCCCGGGCTAACTGTTTTAGTAGTGGAGACTCGCCATAGGCAGCGCCTATTACCAATACGATCTGCTCAAATCGAGGGTCTCTGGCTAATATCTGAGCACATTTTTCTGTGAGCTTTTTCGGATCAGCACCTCCAAATGTAATCATAACTTTTCGGGGGGGGCATTGTGCATTCCGGTTTTTTTGGGCTAATTGTAAAAATGCCGGTCGAATTAACGCATAATTGAGCCCCAGGGCCCAGCGCGTATAAGGGGGTGTTTGGTACGGGGTTGTTGTCGCTCCGGGCGACTGATTGATTACCAGGTCAGCCAGCAGGGGGCGTAGGTAAAGATCATCGATGACAGCAAGCATAGCGCCTTGATTTTTAATGCGCCATTGGTCTTCGAACGTAAAATGATAGCCATCCAACAAAACGACATCCCCTGCTTTTATCAGGGATAAAAATGCTGCCTCCGCCTCTATTTGCTGTAGGTGAAACCCCCGTTGCTCAATGTCTTTTGCTATGGCCTCTGGAATTTCCCGACATACAAAAGATACCGACATGTCAGGAGCAATCATTTCCGCCAACGCCATACTTCGCACAAGATGCCCGAGTCCTATGACGGCGCTGCCGTCGGCCCTGATGATAAGTCTATGTTGGGCTTTGTCAGCGGGTACCATAATCGGAAGAATGTAGTCGTTGGTATTTTAACTCTGCCAGCGTCCAGTCTGTGGGGGTGTCAATATCTTGTACTTCATCTTCCTCAAGTACAATAGCGCCCGTATGGGAAGTGAACAGTGATTCTTTGAGCCTGGCAGGATTAAACCAGTACCACTGGCCGGCATCGTGATAGGCAGCGGGCAGATCCTGTGATCGTGAATTTTTATGCTCAGGCCAGATCATGTGGGCCTGTCCCTGGTCATTGCGGCTCAGAGCCCGCCAGATTGGGTAACTGAATCGTACAATGGGCAGCACCACATCGTAGTTTTGTTCTGTAAGCAGCCGATATCCTGCTTCGAGATGTGCCGGTTTAACAAAAGGCGCTGTGGGGTAGATGCAGCAACCTGCTGAAAATTTCAGCGGGAGGTATCGATTCAGCACCTCCTGTATGACGGCAAGGGTAGGGGCATAGTCGTCGGCATTGACCGCACTTCGTAAAAAAGGCGCACGAGCGCCATGTTTGAGCGCTATTTCAGCAATTTCTTCATCATCTGTCGAAACCATTACTTCGTCGAACAGGCCGCTGTTCAGCGCCGCTTCTATGGAATAAGCCAGGATGGGCTTGCCCAAAAAAGGACGTATGTTTTTGCGGGGAATGCGTTTGCTGCCTCCACGCGCAGGTATGATGGCAATTTTAGTCACGGTAGTAATCTAATATCAGTTGTATAACCCATGCTTGTTGCTCATCGGTGAGGGTTGGGTACATAGGCAAACTAATGCAGTGCTTATAGTAGTTTTCAGCATGGGGCATATCGCCGGGTTTCCAGCCCTGTTTTTGGTAGTAAGGCATTAGATGGGTTGGGATATAATGAATTTGCGCAAATACCTGATGATTTCGGAGATGCTGATACAGCCCTGCCCGGTTCTCTACTTCAATAACATAAAGATGGTAGGCGTGCTCTTGTAAATAGCCGGACTGTCCTTTAAGCCAAGGTTTTCCGGCAAATGCCTGGGCATAACGCTCGGCTAAGGTTTTTCTTCTGGCTAATCCTTGCTCTGCACGTGCGAGTTGGCTGATGCCCAGCGCTGCCTGAAAATCAGTGAGGCGATAGTTGTATCCCAAGGTCTGCATTTCCATGTACCAGCCCGGCCAGTTGTCATCGTCTGGTTGCGGGCTGCCAAAAGCCAGTTCCCGATCGTTTTGGAAGGATGCCGTTTCCCGGGTGATGCCGTGTGTTCTTAAGACCATGAGCTTTTTGTATAGGGTTTCGTCATTGGTTGTGATCATCCCGCCCTCTCCGGTAGCAATATGCTTGACGGGATGAAAGGAAAAAATAGCCAAGTTGGCAAATTGCCCATTGCCGCATAACTGGCGCCGATCATTTTGATCCGTAAAAAAAGCGCCCGGCGCATGGCAGGCATCTTCTATGATCCATAGCCCATACTCATCGGCCAAAGCCCGGAAGGCTTCCATGTTAACGGCCCTTCCGGCAAAATCTACGGGTATAATGCCTTTGTAAGTTCCTTTGGGCGCGTGTTCGAGCAGATGTCGCGTATGGGCTATATCCAGCAGGTAAGTAGATGGATCTATGTCGGCAAATACCACCTCTCCGCCGCAATATCGGACACAATTGGATGAAGCTGCAAAAGTAATAGGGGTAGTAATTACTTTATGCCCGGGCTCAACTTCTAATGCCAGCGTGCACAGATGGAGGGCAGCCGTTCCATTTGCCACTGCAACAGCGTATTGACAACCAATATACCTGGCGAATGCCTGCTCAAATTCGGCAATTTTAGGCCCCTGCGTCAAAAAATCAGAACGCAGCGTTTCTACAACGGCCTGGATGTCTTCTTCAGTAATGTGTTGCCGTCCGTATGGCAGGGGCGTTGTTTCCATTGGTTGAAATTGTCAATCCTCATTTAAGGATGGTTATTGAGCCCTTATATTGAATAAGCTGGCCTTGGCAAAGATAAGTCAGATAGTATGAATAACTACCGGTTGGTAAAGGGATGCCTTGTCTTTTTCCATCCCATAAAGAGGTGTTGAATGGAGCATTGGTCGTTTCAAATACAAGTCCTCCCCATCGATTGAATATCTGAAACTCATGGATAACATGGTCATTAGCCCAATCTGATGAGGTAAAAACCGCCAGTGCGTCATTTACGCCATCTCCATTGGGCGAAATGGCATTGGGTATGAAAATATCAATTCCGGAAAAATTTTTTATAATGAAACTGTCGCAACCAAAAATACTTGTCAGGGTATCAATACTTATAGCAGACGCATTATCGGGGAAGCTTTCCCCTTCGCAGACAGGAATGCTAATCGAAGTGCGGTATGTTTCTTGTACGCTGAGATTAATCTGAAGAATGGTATCACAACCCATACCATTAGATATCAGGGTATCCTGGTAAACTCCGCTTTGATTATAGCCTCGGTAATGCTCTCCTGAGCAAATTTGTGCCGATTCATTTAGGTTTACATAATCGTTTACCAACAAGGTTAGCGTATGAATACTGTCGCAGCCATTTACGGTACTCATTAGCTGAGTGTACACGCCACTTTCAGAGAACCCTTGATAGCTATCACCCGTACATATTGTTATACTTTCAAAAGTAGCTACGAGGGGGCGTACTTGCAGATTTAGCAATCTGGCGCTATCGCAGCCATTGGCATTGATAAATGTATCCAGATATGAACCGCTAGTGGTATACCCCTCATAGATGTCGCCCTCACAAATGGAGGCATTCACAATGGTAGGAGCGCCATAGTCGTTTACGCGATACAGCTCACGGATTTCACTCAGGGTTAGCAGGCGATCATAAATCAAAATATCGTCAATTGCCCCCTCAAAAACGTAGTTTCCACAAATCTCTCCAGATGTGCTGAGGGCCGCGCCAATGCCTAAATGAGCGTTGGTAACTGGAATATCGCCGTTAGCGCCTTGGTTAAGAGACAGGAAAGTTGTTTCTGGCTGACCATTTAAGTAAATATCGACCCGGTCTAATCCATTGTTTCCTTGGTTAGCGTCGTAGGTTATAACAAGATGATACCAGCAATTGAGTCGATCGATATTCGTCTGGCCACTGACTCCCCTGAGCTGCGCTGGTGATAGAAAAGGATTTGGATAATAGGCAAAATTAATTTTACCATTATATATGTTAACATAGAAAGCACGCTGTTGCTGACCACAGTTATTATTAGCATATTTAGCTACCAGCATGTTGTTATTCATCAAATCATCTGGTCTAAACCATAGCGATATTGAAAATCGTTTATCTGCCCTGGCGAATATGCCATCCATTACAGCCCCCAGGTCAATGTAAGTACCATAATCTTGGGAAAAGGATAGCGCTCCATTGGCGTTTCCAAAGCGATCTGCCGTTAGCAATGCCGTATTGGCAATAGCGCTAAAGTTACCCTGCGCATCTGAACCTGAACCATCACTAAAAGTGTAATTAGCTTGGAGGCCATTCTGTGGTTGCCCGCTCAGATAAAACCATTGAAGCAGAAAAAGAAATATTAATGATGGAGCTTTAGATAAGGCATTCATAAGCATTCATTTTTTCTTCCACACCCGCCACCACCGCCGGCGCTTTTGATCTTCCTCATAGTACCCATAGCCATAGCCATAGCCATAGCCGTACCCGTAACCATAGCCCCGCCCTGTGCGCACGCCATTGAGTACGATGGCCGGGCGGGGAAGTTTTTCTTCCCGATAGATATCATCGATGAGGCGGAGGGCATTTTTGCGACTTTGGCCAAAGTGCGTAACGAATAAAGTAGCATTGACATGGGCGCGCATCAGCAGGGCGTCGGTAACTAAGCCTACGGGGGCCGTATCGATGAGTACTACGTCGAAGTGTTCTCGCAGGTAGCTGATGAGTTCATCCATACGACTGCTTTGTATAAGTTCTGCCGGATTGGGCGGAATGGGGCCACTGTTGATGTGAAAGAGGTTTTCGTGTATTCCGGAAGGGGTTACCACCGTTGCAAGATTAGCCTCGCCCACCAGGAAATTGGTTACGCCGGGCAGTCCTTGCGGAGCGCCTAAATAGCGCGCCAGCTTGGGCTTTCGGAGGTCGAGGCCGACTAAACATACCTTTTGGCCTGCCAGGGCGTAGCCCATGCCTAAGTTGAGCGTTACAAAACTTTTTCCCTCCCCGCTCACTGCCGAGGTGACTAAAATAATGGGTTTTTGCTCGCCGGCAAGAAGGAATTGAAGGTTGGTGCGCAAGAGGCGGAAGCTCTCCGCTACCCCCGATCGGC
>CAYOTJ010000156.1:0-7924 GCA_964406855.1 uncultured Saprospiraceae bacterium | reverse complement strand
GAGTCTCCACTTCCAAATCATACGCCATATCCAGTGCATTTTGCGGGATAAAGACCTTTTTTTCAATGTCGGTCCAGTTCATGGCCAAAAAGATGGTGGCCAGCGACAGCACTAAGCTAAAGCGAAACAGCGTGCTGCTATAGCGAAAAATATCGACGTCGGGGTATTTATTCCGTGCTTCCAGCGGAGAGGACCAGCGTTTACCGCGATACTTTTCCGTCAGGTCGCTACCCGACTGCCGCCTCATATAAACCCGCCCAATGACGATGGCGGCTCCTACGAACAAGGCTATGGCTACCCCGCCCCAGGTAAGTTGATTGGCTGTAAAAGAGATGATGGTTAGCATGGCTGAGGACTTTTGCGTGACGTACTAATAAACCTCACGATTCAAAATTGCCGCCTTTATTGCGCCCGGAGGATGATAAAATGCCTTGGTATGCTATGATTTTTATCATTCCTCTTACATACGCGCCATTTGGTAGGAATAAACCTTATTTTTACACCGATTTAGTTTACCTTTCGTCAACGCAACCCATGACTGTTGAAGATCACAGCCGCCTCATTCGAGAAGAAGCCCACCGATTGGGTTTCAACTTTGTGGGTATTGCTAAGGCTGAGCGATTAGACGAAGAAGCCCGCCGGCTGGCACAGTGGCTCAATCAGGGCGCACATGGCACCATGCACTGGATGGAAAATCACTTCGACAAACGCATCGACCCCACCTTGCTGGTACCCGGCGCCAAATCAGTGATAAGCCTTGTTTATAACTACCACAACCCCAAACGACAAACCGACCCCCAGGCCCCTCGCATCAGCCAGTATGCCTACGGCGAAGACTACCACTTCCTCCTCAAACGCAAACTCAAAGACCTTCTAAAGTTTATCAGGCACGAAATCGGCGAAGTGAATGGCCGGGTTTTTGTCGACTCAGCCCCCGTCATGGAGCGCGACTGGGCGCGCCGCGCCGGGAATGGCTGGGTGGGTAAACACACCCTCCTTATCCATCCCAAAGCAGGCTCATGGTTTTTTCTCGCCGAGCTCATCCTCGACCTGCCGCTCAGCTACGATGGCCCTATGCGCGATCACTGCGGTACCTGCCGCCGCTGTATCGAAGCCTGCCCTACCGAGGCCATTAGTCCACAGGGTTACTTCCTCGACGCCTCCCGCTGCATTTCCTACCTCACCATCGAGCTACGCGACGCCATTCCCGACGCCTTTGCCGGCAAAATGGACAACTGGATGTTCGGCTGCGACATCTGCCAGGAAGTATGCCCCTGGAACCGATTTGCTACCCCCCACCGCGAGCCCGCCTTTGAGCCTCATCCCGATTTGCTCGATATGACCCGCCGCGACTGGCAGGAACTCACCGAAGAGGTCTTCAACAACGTCTTCCGCCACAGCCCCGCTAAGCGCGCCCGCTGGGCCGGCCTTCGCCGTAACATCGCATTTCTGGATCAGCCGCCACAGCCCACCCATAATCCGAACACTCACCCCGGCGAAAACCATACCTGAGGAGGGCTATTTCTCACGCCCCCACACAACATATCCAAACCGTACTTAACCAATAATAACCCCAATAAGGCATTATTGTCGCCGTTTTCTCATTACCTTAGCTCGTAAAATAACTTGTAATGATGAGAAAATTGTTTTACACGCTCGTTCCAGCCCTGCTCATGGCCGGAACCATTAACGCCCAACTGTGGCTCGAAGCCGGCGGCAAATTCACCTTCGGACCATCCGGCTACTACAACGCCGCCTTAGCCGGCGACGAAAACCACGACTACAGCCTCAACATGGCCTTTTCGGCGGGCTTAGTGGCAGGTCTCAATATTGGCGACTACCACGGCATTAACTTAGAGGCGCTCTTTGGTACCTACTTCCAAGACCTCACCTATCGCGGCGGCGCCGCGCCCGAAGTCAACAGCCTCGAATGGGAGGTAGCCGACCTCTATGCCTTATATCGATTCTATCCTGAAAATGGCATGTACCTGGAACTGGGCCCCAAACTCAGCCAAGTGCGCAAAACCGGCCAATCGCTTGGCATCGTACCTGCCGATACCAAAGATCAGTACGCCAATCAATACTACTCGGCCGTAGCCGGCGTCGGCGCCCTCATTGCGGGCTCCGATCTCATCGCTTTTAAAATGGGCCTGCGGGCCGAGTACGGCCTCACCGACTTAGCCTCAGAGACAGGCCAGACCAACGGCTTTCCAGCCTACTACGCCCCCTCCCTTGTACAAGGCGAGATCACACGCCCCTTCCGGGTCACGCTGGGCCTTGAGCTGTCTTTCGGCATCGGCGGCGTGGCTAAGGCAAGTTGCGGACGCCGCGCTTTCATGCTGGGCAGCAAGTATAAATAGCGTACTCATTTTTTGGGCCCGCCCCTTGCAGGTTCGGGTAAACCCCCAGCCGCATAGCGTCTACTTGCTGTATCACCACGGGCGGCGCCGCCACGCCCTCGTTACACTCGGTCGGGTAAACGTCTTCCGCCCACGTCCTCGCTACACTCGGCCGGGTAAATCTTATGGCAGTTAGCCCCGCCGTCCTTTGGGAGCCGGCGGGGCTAACTGCCATATCGCTTCACCCCCTGGTCCAGACCATAAGGCCTTTTACTGAGCTGTGGCGGGGTTCTTAGTGTCGTTGTTGGGCGGGGTATCTTAAAAGACCGACTTTCCTATAGCTGAGCACACATTTGTTTTTTAATAAAAAAAATAACAATAAAAGTTTTTTAATAAAAAATCTGCCTATATTTGCACTAGTCCTCTCTGAAAAAGGACGCAAACCAACACCCTTTTTATGAATAAAACGCGTTCTCTATGGCCCAATCCAAGATGCCAAAGGTCGATTATGACGGCTTGTTCAAAGACTTTGTCACGAATCGCTTTCAGGATTTCCTGGCCCTCGCCATCCCCGAGCTGGAAGAGCAGGTCGACTGGCAGCAGCCTCCTGAGTTTCTGGAGCAGGAGCTCATCAATGCTATGCGCGGCAAGTATAAAGAACGGGGCAAACGCCGTCATACCGATAAGTTAGTTAAGGTACAACTCCTGGGCGGGCAAGCGTGCTTGGTATACATCCACGTCGAATTTCAGCACCAGCCAGAAACCAATTTTGCCCGCAGGATGTTTGAGAGCTTATTCAAATTTTCATGATTGAGCGAGAATGAGCTCATTTTGCTTCAGCCGAGGCGGATTTTGCAGACGTAGCCGGCAGCTACGGCGAAAAAATCCAACGATGGATCAAGCACAATGAGCCATTCATAGCCAATTGATGGAATTTTGAATAGGCTCTGGATACATGCTGCGCATCATCTTGAAGTACAATACATACGACATTGAGGCCGTGGCGGTATTCACGGGCGCGCCTCCGCCGGTATCTGAGCTGGTTTATGAGCACCAAGGATTCAGAACGAGCAAGCGCTATGAATTTGCCAGCATCATAGCAGCTCATCAGGATGAGGCGGTCTTGATTGCCTCTAAAAACGCCTTTGCTTTAGCGCTCTTGGCGGCCAAATACGCCTACGAAGCCCGAGGCGACCAAGGACGCCTCTTTGCACTCAAGCGAAAAGTGCTCGAATTGTGCTTAAAATCGGGCGTAGACAAGGATATCATCATGAAAACCTTTATATTCGTGAAGGAATTCATGGTGTTGCCCGAGAAGATGGAACGATTATTAGAACAAGAACTAGAAGAATTTATGGGAACGACCACACTGCCACAAATAAAAGTATCCGAAGGTACCAAGCGCTTCGCAGAGCGCATATACGCTGCCGCTCACGATGGGAAGCTGCCCTCAGAAGTAATTAAAGAAGAGCGACAGCGTGCAGAGGAAGAGCGACAGCGTGCAGAAGAAGAGCGACAGCGTTTGGAAGAAGCCGCCATTCGCATAGAAGAAGAGCGCCGGCGTTTGGAAGAAGCCGTGGTGCGGCTGTACAGCCAGTTTGCCATGCCCTCAGAGCAGATCGCTGTGGCTATGAACCTGCCCCCCATCGCAGTAGAAGAGATACTGCGCAGGTACGGTCATCAATAAAGTAAGCCTTTTTTGAGAACGGCAACCAGCTATACCTGCCGGTACCGTGTGAGCGATGGAAGCGGTATACCCGACCCTCAAAGGGCGGGTATAAGAGCGGACAGCGCGACCCCGGCCCTCCTTTTCCGAAGCGAAACCATCGCCCCATAGGATAGCGCCAAAAGGAGGGGGCCGGGGGCACACCCTAAAAACACCCCTGCTTCAGCCCTGCCTGTTGCCTGATATAGATAATTGATGTAGTTTTGCGGCTGACTGCGGCTCCGCTCCGTCGCTGGCGTGTGCTTGCATGCGCAAGAGGAAAGTCCGGACAACGCAGAGCGCCGCACCACCTAACGGGTGGGGAGCGCCGGGGGGACTTGGCGTTCACAGAGAGTGTCACAGAAACTAAACCGCCCCGCTCCGGTGGGGTAAGGGTGAAAACGTGCGGTAAGAGCGCACGTCGCAGCCGGGCAACCGGTTGGGAGGATAAACCTTGCGGGTTGAAATGCCATGTACACTGTAGGCCTCCCTCGGGGAGGGCCAGGCTGCTCGTCTGGCGAGGCCCAGGGCCGCAAGGCCGGGGCTCAATGCAGGGGGTAGGCAGATACAGCCGGCTCGCGAGGGTCGGCGTAGATAAATGGCGGAGGCGTCGGCTTGCCGGCGAACAGAATCCGGCTTATAAGAGCGCAGTCAAAAAACAATGCGGGCCGGGCGATGACATCGCCTGGCCCGCTGTTTTTTATAGCTGCTGAGCTTAGCTCAATCATTCGTCTTTAAAGGCGCCAAAGTCAAACAACAGACTGAATCGCAGGGTATTATCAAGTGGGTTGCGCTGATTGGTAGTAGGTACCAGATAGCTGAAGTTGAGGCCAAAAACATTGTACTTGAGGCCAAGGCCCATCGTGAAGTACTTGCGGCCGCCCTTTTGGATATGCTCGTTGAAGTAACCGGCGCGCACAGCAAACTGCTGGTCATACCAGTACTCGGCGCCAATGCTGTAAGTAAACTCTTTGAGTTCTTCGGAGAAGCCCTCCGGGGCATCGTTCCAACTGGAGAAGATGGCGCGAATGGGCGCCTGGTCTTTATAGTCGGGCCGACCGTCGGCGGGGTTGGTATCACAGTCCTGGCCCTGGCAGGGCGTGGGCACCATCAGCTTGTTGATGTCGAGGGCAAAGGTGAGGCGATTGTAGTCGTTGAAGTCGAGGGTCCATGCGCCGCCCAATGCAAAATTGGTGGGGATGAAGTCGCGATCAACGGAGCGGGTATAGGTAATTTTGGAGCCAATGTTGGTCATGGCCAGGCCGATGGTCAGTTCGCTGTCGTCGACGCCATTCATCTCCAACTCCGTCTGGTAGGTGAACGAGATGTCGGCAGCGCCGGCAAAGCCGGGTTCAATGATCTCCCCGCCGTCGAGTTGCTGACCTGCGGCTAAGTTGGAGTAGATCATCTTGCCGGTAAGACCGGCGGTGAACTTATCGCTGAGTTTGCGCGAATAAGCAAGAGCTACCTCAAATTCATTGGGCTGGCCTGTATTGAGGGGCTCTCCGTTGACGTCGGTAAACTGGATGCTGCCCAGCGAAAAATAGCGTAGCCCGAACCCGATGGCCTGGTATTGATCGAGTTTTTTAAACCCGGTAAGATAAGCCAGGTAGACGTCATTGAGGCCCAATGAGCGCAACCAGGGCGTATAAGTAGCCGATAATGCCAGGTCTTCTTCAGCCAGGGCCAATTTAGAAGCATTGAAGTGGATGGCGTTGGGGTCGGCCGAGATGGCTACACCCACATCGCCCATCGCCCCCGATCGGGCGTCAGCTACGATGCGCAGAAAGGGCACCGCCGTCACGACAGTGTTGGTGCAGGGCGTTCCATCGAGGTTGTAGTATTTACCGTCTTCTCCGAGGTAACACTGAGCCGATAGCGTGGTCGAAAGCGACATGGCCAGCACAACCATCACTAAAGAGCGTAGTACGTGTTTCATGAGTTGCTTGCGTAAAAGTTCAATAATAAAAAGTTTGCAAATATAGTGCTCTCAGCTGTTAGGGCCGCGAGTAAACACTTGTCTTCTTTCAAAAATCTTGCCAAAGTCAGGCTGTGGGGCGTTTCAATGAGGAGACGGTCCTGCAGACGGGCTGCACGGCTCTCCCCGCTTATTGACGCTGTTTGCAAGCCGTTTATTTTGCAACGAATGCATATTAGCAGCATTATTTTAAAACCCTGCCCACCTTTGAGGTCGTATACGGATGTTTGGGGTTAAAGTTACAGGTATTATCCACAGCACCTGAGCTGAGAACCCCCAAAGCGAGGAAATGCCCGAATGGCGCACAGAAGAAAAAACAGGCAGTTCTTACCCCAATTCTCTCCACTTGCTCTTCCGGCTTAGTGCTCTTATTTGAGGATGACGAGTTTAGAAAAATCGCTTTCTCCTCCCCGATTGCTGCCGCCTACGGTTTTTACCCTTACCTGATAAAGGTACACGCCCCGCGCCAATTGATCGCCGTACTCGTCTTTGCCGTCCCATTCGATGCAGTCATCGAGGCGGATAGCGCCATCGTTGGCCGGTAGCAACGCCTCCAAAGTTTTTACTACGCGGCCGGAGATGGTATAAATCTGAACGAGTACCTGAATGTCTTCGCCGGCTAAGTTGTGATCAAACTGGAAGCAAGTGCGATCGGTAAAGGGATTGGGATAGTTGAGTACATGCTGAAGGGCTACCTTGCCGTCATCGGCAATAATGAACTCAGTAAAACCTTCGGCACTGTTATTGGCTACATCCCAAGCGCGCACCTTTACCTTATGGCGTCCGGAAGGTAAGGCCCCTAAGGGGTAGCGGGCTTCGCCCTTGCGGTAGTCGTCGATATCGGCCTCGTAAAAATCATTGAGTAGGAAGGTATTCTGCACATTTTCATTGAGCACGCCTTCGAGATCGTGGCCAATGCTATTGCCCACTACATTGATACCGTTGTCGTCGGAAAGTTTTACCAATAACACCGGGTCATTATCGACAATACTACCGAACACAAAATCGGCCGTATTGATAAACACCTCTACTTGCGGCCCCTCATTGTCGGTAAGGTTGCCCGCAGCCGATCCTCCAATAACGAGTTCATCGGTATAACCTGCGGCATCAATCATCTGGTCGCTATCGGCAGCATAGTAGCTAATTCTGCCTGCGCCAAAGGCATAATCGATGTCTTTAGGCGCCACAAACTGGAATGAGAAGCGGCCGTTGGTCACACGGGCCCGACCTTTGAAGATAACGCTGCGCTGTACCTCGTAGCTTCGGGCCGAACTGGTGGGATCCTGCTGAAGGGTGCGCACCGTTTGTGCCTTATCATAGACGGTAGGATAGACCAAGCCGTTGAAATTACTCATGAGCTGCCCACTGAGGTCGGTCACCTGACCTTCAATGGTTACCTGCTGCAAAGCGCGGATGGTATCGGGAGCGGCGCTGTTGACGGGGTTGCCGTTGATGCTAAGGGTAGATACATTAAAATCGGGTATGGCCAGCCGCATAGCAGGGTCGCCCAGCAGCACAAACTTGCGCTCATTGTCGAAGGCGCCAGGTGTGCTGAGGTTGTTTTTGGCCTGACGAATGACGCTGCCTAAAGTAGGCCAACTGCCATCGGCGCTGCGCGTAAACAAGGCCTCCAGCGAACCGTTGGTGAGGGTCGAGTTGCGGCTGGCATATACCGGTCGTACCGTAGTGAGCAAAGCAATGGCGCCTCCTCTGGGAGCCAAAAACATCTCCTCTCCCGCCGATACGAAGCTGGCGTCGTCATAGCCGGCAAACGTACAGGTAGCTGTGATAAAAAGTGGCAATTGACTGAGGTTGCTCCACTGCTGTACCTGAGGAATGGTCAGCACACGCTCCTGGGCCCAGCCGCGTGGGCCTCCATGCCCGAGGTAGGTCACCGCCAGC
>CAYOTJ010000155.1:4798-7963 GCA_964406855.1 uncultured Saprospiraceae bacterium | reverse complement strand
GGCTTCGCTGCGGCCGCTCCGCTGCTCATCATCAAAGCCCACCACCTGCTTGAAAAGCACACCTTGGGCAAGTGGCAGCTCTACTGGAAAGACCAATTGGCCAACTGGTACGGCATGATGGTGCACGAAGGCCAGTTTCTCGATCCTGTACTGCGCGACATTGAGGCCTTCCTCGAACACGCCCAGGCTACCGTCACCGGCTATGTTTTTGCCGAACTGCACCCCTATCGCTACGTTATGCACGGCGTGGAGTCGGCCTACGACCTGCTGGGCGCCGGCTTCGGCCAATACGGAGAGATGACCGACGGTTGGACGGGCGAAGACGTCAAGGGTTTTACCCGCATCCTATCGCTGGCCGGCCAGATACAACACCATGTACAACAAAGCCAGGAGGTGAAGCCATGATCCGCGCAGGCATCATCGGCAGCGGCGGCTACGCCGCCGGCGAACTCATCCGGCTGCTGCTCAACCACCCCGGCGCCGAGCTGGCCTGGGCCCAAAGCCGCAGCCAGGCCGGCAAGCCCCTCTATGCCGGCCACGACGATCTGCTGGGCGACACCGACCTCCGCTTTGTAGCCGAGGCCGAGCTCGATGCGGCCGACGTCGTCTTCCTCTGCGGCGGCCACGGCCAGTCGAAAACCTGGATGGAAAACCATAGCTTGCCCGAAGGCCTTAGGATCATCGACCTCAGCCACGACTTTCGCCTCGACCCCCACTTCACCTACGGCTTGCCCGAGCTCAATGCCGCCGCCATCGCCGGTAGCCGGCGCATAGCTAACCCTGGCTGCTTCGCCACCGCCATACAGTTGGCCCTGCTGCCATTGGCCGCCGCCGGCGAACTCGCCCACGAGGTGCACATCAATGCCACTACGGGCAGCACCGGCGCCGGACAGGCGCTGCAGGATACCCTCCACTTCAGTTGGCGCCAGAATAACCTCTCTGTATACAAGCCCTTCGGCCATCAGCACTTGGCCGAAATTCGCCATAGCCTGGGCCAGGCGCAGGGCGCATCTCCACTGCCCGAGCTGCTGTTCCTACCCCTGCGCGGCGGCTTTACCCGGGGTATTCTCGCCACGGTATACACCCATAGCGCCCATCCGCAGGAGGAACTCCGCCAACGCTATCGGGATTATTATGCCGGGGCGCCCTTCACCCGGGTGACCACGGAAAATCCCCACCTCAAACAGGTAGTGAATACCAATAAGGCTTTGGTGTACGTGGAAAAACACGGCGACCGGGTCCTTATCATCTCCCTCATCGACAACCTGCTGAAAGGGGCTGCCGGCCAGGCCATAGAGAACATGAACCTCATGTTCGGGCTGCCCCAAGACAGCGGCCTGCGCCTCAAAGCCGGCGTTTTTTAAACCACCTCTTCATTCATTTGCCGCCATGCAGTTATTTGATGTTTATCCGCTGTTCGATATAGAGCCCGTTCGGGGCGAAGGTTGTTATGTCGTCGACCGGGAAGGTCGGCGCTACCTCGACTTTTACGGGGGCCATGCCGTTATCTCCATCGGCCACGCGCACCCGCACTATGTGCAGGCCATACAGGAGCAGGTAGCCCGGCTGGGCTTTTACTCCAACTCCATCCAAAACCCCCTGCAGCAAGAGCTGGCCGACAAATTAGGCGCCCTCTCCAACTGCGATCACTATCAGCTCTTCCTCTGCAACAGCGGGGCCGAAGCCAACGAAAACGCCCTCAAGATGGCGTCCTTCCACAATGGACGCAGCCGGGTGATAGCTTTTCACAAGGCCTTCCACGGCCGCACTTCGGCCGCCGTTAATGTCACCGACAGCAAAACCATCAAAGCCCCCATCAATACGGCTGCCGAAGCTACCTTCCTGCCGCTGGGCGACCTGGCCGCCGTTGAACAAGAGCTCGCCAAGGGCGACGTAGCCGCCGTTATCGTAGAGGGCATCCAGGGTATAGGCGGCATTCACCTGCCGTCGGCCGACTTCCTCCAAGGGCTGCAACAGCGCTGCCGCGCCTACAATACCGTGCTCATCCTCGACGAAATCCAGTCGGGCTATGGCCGCAGCGGGCATTTTTTTGCCTTTCAGCATGCCGGCATCGAACCCGACCTCATCACCGCAGCCAAAGGCATGGGCAATGGCTTTCCCATTGGCGCGCTGCTGCTGCACCCCCGCTTTGAGGCTAAGTCGGGCCTGCTGGGTACTACCTTTGGCGGCAACCACCTCGCCTGCGCCGCCGGCATCGCCGTACTCGACGTCATCCGCCAGGAAAACCTCATCGAAAACGCCGCCCAAATCGGCCGTTACCTCATGGAACAGCTCAGCGACCTTGAAGGCCTCGTAGAGGTGCGCGGCCAGGGGCTGATGATCGGCCTCGAACTCGATCGCCCCGCCGGCCCCCTGCGCAAGCAATTGTTGTTTGAAGAAAGTATCTTTACCGGGTCGGCCGGCGACCCCAATACGGTACGCCTGCTGCCGCCCCTCAACATAGGCCGGGCAGAAGCCGATATTTTTATCGAAAAATTTACCAAAGTACTGGCCGCCGTTTGTGCAGCCTGACCAAAACCAGAGGAACCAGCGCCATGAAACAGTTCATTTCCGTCAAGGACGTGCCCGATCCCGCCCAATTGGTCGAAGAAGCCCGCGCCATTAAGGCCAACCCCCATGCCGAAGCCCGCCTCGGCCAGGGCCGCCGCCTGCTCATGTTGTTCTTCAACCCCAGCCTGCGCACCCGCCTCAGCACAGAAATTGCCGCCCAGCAATTGGGCATGCACGTCATCAGCATGAATGCTGCCGAGGGCTGGCGCTTAGAGTTTGCCGATGGCGTAGTCATGAACGGCGACTCCGCCGAGCACGTCCGCGAGGCCGCCGGCGTCGTCAGCCAATATGCCGACATCATCGGCATCCGTTCCTTCCCCTCCCTCGACAACCGCGAAAAAGACTATGCCGACGAGGTGCTCAATGCCTTCGCCCGCTATGCGTCAGTGCCCGTGCTCAGCCTCGAATCGGCCACCCGACACCCCCTGCAATCGGTAGCCGACTGGATGACCATCAGCGAGCACAGCATACGGCCCCGCCCTAAAGTGGTGCTCAGTTGGGCGCCCCACCCGCGCGCCCTGCCCCAGGCTGTGCCCAACTCTTTTGTGGAGTGGATGCGTCGCGCCGACGTAGACCTCGTCATCACCCATCCCG
>CAYOTJ010000155.1:0-4788 GCA_964406855.1 uncultured Saprospiraceae bacterium | reverse complement strand
GGCAGTAGCTGCAGGGTACGAAGTGGTAATTACCCATCCCGAGGGCTACGAGCTTTCACCCGAATTTGCAGGCTCCACCCCCGTCGTCTACAACCAACGCGAAGCCTTCGACGGCGCCGATTTTATCTACGCCAAAAACTGGTCGGCCTTCGAGCCCTACGGCAAAATCCTCAGCCAGGATCCCGACTGGACCATCACCCCCGATAAGATGGCGCTCACCCGGGAAGGATACTTTATGCACTGCCTGCCCGCCCGGCGCAACGTGGTAGTGGCCGATGCCGTCATCGACGGCCCCCGCTCCTTAGTCATGGCTCAGGCCCGCAACCGGGTCTTCTCGGCCCAGGCCGTCATCCGGCGTATGCTAAAGGAAATGTAACTTTGCCACGATTTCGCGTCTTAAAAAAGCAATCAAACCATACGCAATAAAATTTGTTGTTATGTTGATTTGCGGAAATGACAAGTCAAATTGGGTTGACTTTATGCGGTTTCCGCCGAACAATGTACTTTTGGGGCCATTATGTTCATACATCGTTTCAAATCTAAGATTCACCGCGCCGTCGTCACAGAGGCCAACCTCAACTACGTCGGCAGCATCACCATCGACGAAGACTTGATGGACGCCGCCAACCTGATGGAAGGGGAAAAGGTGCAGATCGTCAACAATAACAATGGCGAGCGCTTCGAAACCTACGTCATCACCGGCGAGCGCGGCTCGGGCATGATCTGCCTCAACGGCGCCGCCGCGAGGCGGGTGCAGGTAGGCGATGTGGTCATCATTATTGCCTACGGACTGATGACGCCCGAGGAAGCCCGGAATTTTCAACCCGCCATTGTATTCCCCGATGAGAATAATCGAATCATTCGATAGGCCATTAAAATTTCTGTATTACCTTTGCGCGCAAACCAGCAAAATATGAGTACGATGAGCAACAGCTCCAAAGGCGCCGACTGGATGTTTTTCCTGGTATCCCTCGTGGTTACCATCCTCTTGTTGATATTCGTTACCGAGTGGTTCTGGCTCAGCCTGCCCTTCCTGCTCACCTACCTCGTGAAGGCGCTGGATAGCATGTAAGCCCCCCAAGCGTCGTCTGCTTTTTTCTTTTTTAGGGCGTGCCCCCGCGCTCAGCCATACGCCCGTACCCTTGTTTGTGCGGGTCGTTGGGTTCTGTTTTCTATAAAAAGTAGGAGAACAGGCGCGCGGGGTCGGGCTATCCGCTCTTATACCCTCCTTGGGGTCGGGTATACCGCTCCTATCCCTCACGCGGGCGCCTGCCCGTCGTTGCTTTTATACCCAGTCCGATTCGTATACTTTTACCCCGGAGCCATCGCCAATGGTATATTTAAAGGAGTTATTATTGGCAAAGGCCCCATGAACGCCATCTTTGCGCAGGGCTACAAAGCCCACCATGTGGCGGTCGGGGCTGTCAGGCAATTTTTTATTGATACGACGCACGGCCTCGCGGCAGGCATCCGTAGGGCTGGCGCCCTGGCGCATAAGCTCTACAATGAGAAAACTTCCCACCGCCTTAATAATGTGCTCGCCCATGCCCGTAGCCGTAGCGCCCCCTACTTCCGGATCTACATACAGCCCGGCCCCGATGATGGGCGAGTCGCCTACCCGGCCGGGCAGCTTATTGCTGAGGCCGCTGGTAGAGCAGGCCCCGGCCATGCGGCCGTCCGTAGCTAAGGTGATCATGCCTATGGTATCGTGGTTATTGGCGCCACTGGGCGGCACGGTAGGCTTGCCTAATTCTCGCCGCTGATCGTTCCACATCTTGCGGGCCTGGGGCGTCAACAGATTTTGGCGCCGGAACCCCTTGGAAAGCGCAAAATCGAGCGCGCCGGCGCCGCACAAAATCACATGCGGCGTTTGCTCCATCACCATGCGGGCTACCGTCACCGGGTGCATGATGTGCTGAAGAAAGAGTACGCTGCCGGCATTGCCCTGCTCGTCCATGATGCAGGCATCTAAAGTTACACGGCCCCGGGCATCGGGCAACCCGCCATAACCTACCGAGTGGTCGTTGGGGTCGGCCTCTACATAGCGCACGCCAGTTTCTACGGCATCTAAAGGGCTGGCTTGCTTTTGCAGGGCCTCCAAGGCCAGCCTCACGCCCGGCTCATTGGGCCAGGTGGCAATCACCATAGGGCCTGTGGATACGGCATCAGTAGTAAGTGACAATTGAGGACGTGCGCCGGCGCCCAGAAGCGCGCCTATGCCTAAGGATTGCCATAAAAATCGGCGACGATTCGACATTCGAGGCTATGTTTAGTTAGGTGAAAAATCTTACAGTATGCCCATCAGCAGGTATAACAGCGCCGCAGTTGCTCCTGCCATCAGAGCGTACGGCAACTGGGTCTTTACGTGGTCTATGTGGTCGGTAGCTGATGCCATCGACGAAAGTATGGTGGTATCGCTGATGGGCGAGCAGTGATCGCCAAATACGCCGCCGCCCAGCGCCGCCGCAATGGCTAAGGTTACATCAGCCCCCAACTGCTGGGCCATGGGTACGGCTATCGGAATCATAATCCCGAATGTCCCCCAGGACGTACCCGTGGAAAAAGCAATAAAACAGCTCACTAAAAAGATCAAAAATGGCGTCAGCCCCGGCGAAAGCCAGGCGCGGGTAAGCTCGGCTACATAGGCGCCTGTCCCCAATTGTTTGCATAGCGTGCCTATGGCAAAAGCCAGCACCATCAACAAGGCCAGCGGTATCATGCCCGCAATGCCCTTCAGCACGAGGTCTACCATCTCCCGCAGCCCCATGATGCCCTGCGCCTTGTACAAGATCATGCTGATGATCAGCGACCCCAGCACCGCGATGAGCACTGCCGTTGAGCCCGATCCCTTGCCGATGGCCAACAGCAATATATTCCCCCAACTGCCGCCAGGCATGGCCTTGGCCGCCTCGGCCCAGCCCGTATAGGCCAGCATCACCGGCATCAGAGTTACCATAATCAGGATGGGCAGCACCATATTAAAGGCGCGGGGTTTTATGCCTTCCTTTACGGCCACATCGGTGAGCTCGTCGGCAATCATAGGCTGCGAGTGATCCCAGTGCAGCTTGCCTTCGTCCTGCACCCGCCTATGGGCCAGCCGCATAGGGCCTATGTTCCATTGGAACACCGCTACATACAAAGACAACAGCAGCGCCAGAAAGGGGTAAAAGTTCCAAACCATAGCCGAAAACATAGTCGAAAACGGATCGGCAAAGCCCTGTACCGCCAGCAGGCCCATGATAAAGGCCCCCCAGCCATTAAACGGAATGATGATGCTGCTGGGCGCCGAAGTGGAGTCGGCGATATAAGCTAATTTCTCCCTCGACAGCTTGAGCTTGTCAAACAGCGGCCGATACAGCGCGCCCACCGTGAGCACCGAGATGCTCGACTCTACAAACACCAGCAACCCCGTCAGCCAGGCCATAAAAGCCACCATGCGCTGGGCCTTGCGGTTGGGGGCCGCGTTGCCCTCCGAAGCTGCGTCGGCATAACGCGCCAACACCCGCTGTATGAGCCGAATGAAGCCTTCAACGCCTCCCGAGCGCTGCATAAAAATGATGAGTCCGCCCACTAAGGCGCAAAACATGACCGTGCGCGTATTGCCTGCATCGGCAAATACGTCTACCAATGCCTGCACCGTTTGCAGGCTACCCTGAAAGACGTTGCCCTGGGCAATGATCAACCAGCCCACCAAGATGCCAAACAGTAGCGAAATGAATACCTGCCGGGTATAAATCGACAAAATAACGGCGATCAGCGGAGGGAGCAAACTCCAAAAACCGTAGCTTTCCTGCATAGTGGTATGCTGTTTTTCGCTGACAAAATACGCATCTCGCCCGGTTTGCCCACAAAAATGGATTATTTTGCGCCATAAATACGCAATTATGTTGTTGCCCAAGCTGTCGGCGGCCCCTGCCAAAGAAGACATTGTACTTACCCATCAGGCCATTGGCCCTTACATCCACCGCACGCCGGTACTGACCAGCGCCAGCCTCAACGCCATAACAGGCGCGTCGCTGTTTTTCAAGTGTGAAAATTTTCAAAAAATCGGCGCCTTTAAGATGCGCGGCGGCGCCAGCGCAGCTCTCCGGCTCAACGCTCAGGAGTTGGCTTGCGGCTTGGCTACCCACTCCAGCGGCAACCACGCCCAGGCGGTGGCCCGCGCCGCTCAGTTGCTGGGCGCGCCAGCCTACATCGTCATGCCCGAAAATGCGCCCGCTCCTAAGGTGGCCGCCACCCGCGGCTACGGAGCCGAGGTGGTCTTTTGTGCGCCTACACCCGAAGCCCGCGAACAAAAGTTAGAGGAAGTGGTGGCCCGAACCGGCGCTACCTTTATTCATCCCTACAACGACTGGCATGTGATTGCCGGACAGGCTACCGCTGCCCTAGAGTTGATTGAAGACGCCGGCGCCCAACTCGACATCATTATGGCCCCCGTAGGCGGCGGCGGGCTCCTCAGCGGCACAGCCTTAGCGGCGCGTTACTTTTCGCCGGGCGCTCGTACCCTTGGCGCCGAGCCCGAGCGCGTCGACGACGCCTCCCGCGCCTTCCGCAGCGGCCAACCCGAAAAAAATGCGTCTACCGATACCATCGCCGACGGCCTCCGCACGCCCTTGGGCGAAAAAACTTTCGCCATCATCCGCGAAAACGTCGACGACATCCTCACCGTCAGCGAGGAGGCCATCATCGAAGCCATGCGACTTATCTACGAGCGCCTCAAAATTGTCATCGAGCCCAGTTGCGCCGTCCCTTTCGCCGTCGTGCTCGCCTACCCCGAGCGCTTTCAGG
>CAYOTJ010000154.1:0-8037 GCA_964406855.1 uncultured Saprospiraceae bacterium | reverse complement strand
GTTGCCGGCCGCATAACCTGGCTGCGGCCGCTTCAGCCGCACGACTTCATAGCCGCCGGCGAGCCCGTCATAGCCATTACTCCCGTTGAAGCCGATGGCCGGATAGCGGCCCAAGGCATACTACCCGCGGCATCGGCCGGGAAAGTAACCCTGGGCGCCCAGGCGCGCATAAGGCTCGATGCCTTTCCCTACCGCGAGTTTGGCGCCTTGCCCGCTCAGGTGAGCGATATTGCGCTGGCCGGCGCCAACGACCCCCAAAACAACATCAACTATCGCCTGCAACTTGAATTGCCCCGGCAAATGACTTCCACTTACAACCGGATTTTGGCCTTCCGGCAGGATATGAGCGGCGTGGCCCGCATCATCACCGCCGAGCGCAGCCTGCTCGAAAGACTCTTCGACCGAATGCGCGACCTGCGTCACAACAATTAATTTGCCGGAAGTTTTGGAATTTAAGGATCGCGGTGCTATCTTTGCGCCCTAATTGATTAAATCAAACTGCATTCCATGTTTGCAATCGTAACCATAGCTGGTCAGCAGTTCAAAGTTGAGGAAGGGCAGGAGCTCTTCGTCCACCAGCTAGAAGCCGCATCGGGAGACGCACTCACCTTCGACCAGGTTCACCTGATCGATCGCGACGGCGCCGTTACCGTAGGCACGCCGATGCTCAAGGCCAGCGTTAAGGCTACCGTTTTGGGCCACTTCAAAGGTGATAAAGTAATCATCTTCAAGAAGAAGCGCCGCAAAGGCTATCGCGTGAAGAATGGCCACCGCCAGGCTTTCACCAAAATTAAAGTTGACAGCATCGCCGGATAATCCCGGATTCGCGTGCTAATCATTGCCTAATTTAAAAACATTTTCGTGTCATGGCACACAAAAAAGGTGTAGGTAGTACCGATAACGGCCGGGACAGTAAGAGTAAGCGCCTTGGCGTCAAGCTGTTCGGCGGCCAGGGGGTAGTAGCCGGTAACATCATCATTCGTCAGCGCGGCACCCGCTTCCACGCCGGCGAAAACGTATACATGGGCCGCGATTTTACGCTCCACGCCCGCGTAGACGGCATCGTTTCTTTCAGAAAGGGCCGTTTGGATCGCACTTTCGTTAATGTAACGCCCTTCGACGCCGTAGAAGAGCGCATCGACGCGCCCGCTAAGGCTAAGCCAGCGGCTGCGGCTGCTCCGGTAGTTGCAGCGCCGATAGCTGAAGCGCCCGCTAAGCAGGCTAAGCCAGCGGCTATCACCCTGCCTTCCGGCAAGAAGATCAAACAGGATGATCTGAAAATGGTAGAAGGCATCGGCCCCAAAATCGAAGAGCTGCTGAACAATGCCGGCATCTTCACCTGGAATGACCTGGCTACCGCTCCGGTAGAAAAAGTGCAGGAAATTCTCGACAATGCCGGTCCGAACTACCGCATCCACGACCCCGCTACCTGGGCCAAGCAGGCTGAGTTGGCGCATGAGGGCCAGTGGGAAGAGCTTGAAGCTTATCAGGAGCGCCTCAAAGGCGGTCGCGAAGTAAGCGATGAAGAGCAGTAAAACGTTTTAGTTTTCATAGCTTTATATTCAATCCCTGTTGTGCGTTCGCGTGCAACAGGGTATTTTTTTGCGGCGCCCCTACCCTCTTTTCAACCCGGGCAAGCATAAAAAAACCCTGCCTGGCGAGCATCTGAAATACCGCCAGACAGGGCAAGGGATAAACACCCGTTGGTTAACCGGCGTTTAGAACATCTCCGTCCGCGAGAAGTGGAAAGCCGCCTCAATGAGGGCGTTCTCATCGCTGTCGGAACCGTGAACGGCATTTTCACCGATGCTGCGGGCAAACAGGGCGCGGATGGTGCCCGGCTCGGCCTTCGACGGATCAGTAGCGCCAATGAGCTTGCGGAAGTCTTCAACGGCGTTGTCTTTCTCCAGTACGGCAGCTACAATGGCGCCAGAGCTCATAAAGCTCACCAGCTCGCCATAGAAAGGACGCTCGCGGTGGATGGCATAAAATTCACCGGCTTTTTCAGCCGAAAGCTTGGTCAGCTTCATGGCAACGATGCGGAAGCCCGCTTCGTTGATTTTGTGGAGGATGGCGCCGATGTGACCGTCCTGAACGGCATCGGGCTTAATCATCGTAAAGGTAATGTTTCCAGCCATGGTTGATTGGTTTTTCAAAAGGCGCCGCAAAAGTAAGGATAAACCATAGAATTTTCGCAACTTCGCGCCTTGATTTGTGCACGCGTATGGAAAATACGACTGAGTTAAGAACACTGCTATCGGTGCCCAAAGACGTGGTCATCGTTACACACCGCAACCCGGATGGAGACGCTATAGGATCTTCGCTGGGCCTGAGCCATTATTTGCAGTTGATGGGGCATAACACCAAAGTTATTGCTCCTTCTGAATACCCCGACTTCCTGTCGTGGATGCCTCAGGTGGAAAAGATGCTCGTTTATGATACCGACCCCGAGGATGTGAAGGCCGCCATTGGCGCAGCCGAGCTTATTTTTTGCCTCGACTTCAACTCCCTCGATCGCATCGACAAAACCGGCGAGCTCATCGACGCCTCCCGCTCTGTCAAGATCATGATCGACCACCACCTGCTACCCGAGCCTTTCGCCGATTTTATGATCAGCGACCCCGCCGCCAGTTCTACCTGCGAGATGGTCTACGACTTTATTCTGGCCCTGGGGCACTCGGCCTACTTAACGCCCTTGGTGGGCGAATGCCTCTTCACGGGCATCATTACCGATACGGGCTCTTTCCGCTACAGCACCTCGCCCAAACTCTACCGGGTGGTAGCCGATCTGGTGGAAAGAGGCGTCGACGACTATCAGGTGCAAGACCTCATCAACAACAGCATGTCGGAAAAACAACTTCGTCTGCTGGGCCATTGCCTCTACAATCGCATGGAGATAATCGATGAGTTCCACACCGGCATCATCTACCTCACCAAGGAAGACTATACCCTATACGACATCAAGCGCGGCGATACCGAAGGCATCGTCAACTACCTGCTCAAGCTCAAGAACCTGCGGGTAGCCGCTTTCATCCATGAGCAGCCCACCATCGTCAAGCTCAGCATCCGTTCCAAGGGCGACATCGATGTGCAGGAAATCGCGCGCAAGCACTTTCGCGGCGGCGGCCATAAAAATGCCGCCGGCGGCGCCAGTTTCCAAAGCTTAGCCGTTACCATTCGCAAGTTTAAAGAAGTCCTTCCGGCCTATCGGGAGATACTTAATCAATAGGCATTCATTTTTTTAACGCATTAATCTTCTGCATTTTATGCGCCATTTTTTAATTCTCGGCAGCCTGGTGGCCGCCATCGCCATCTTGGGCTGCAAGAGCGACGTCTCCAAATCGCCCCGAGGCTATGAGTTTACCCACCACATCAAGACGGGCGGCGCTACGCCGCAGCCTGGCCAATATGTATACTTTCACGCTTACATGCGCAACGGCGACAGCTTAGTAGTAAGCTCCCGCGAGCTGGGTCAGAACCCCTACCTGCAAATCCCCACGGACGAGGCCGACCTCAAAACCCTCTTCCCCGTAGGCGACGTACTGCGCATGCTCAGCGTTGGCGATAGCGCCACCCTGGTTATCCGCATCGATACCATCCCGGAAAAACCGGCCGGCTTTGAAAACGCTGAAGCCATCTACTACGACATCGCCGTAACCGACATCGTAGACGAAGCCGAGTTTACCAAGCGCCAAAAAGAAGAGCAGGAAGCTAAAATGGCCTTAGTGAACGAAAAAATGACCGTCGCTCAGAACGCCCGCGAGCAGTACTATGCCAACGCCCTTACCGATCAGTTGAAAACTACGGCGTCGGGCCTCAAATACGTCATCCACGAAGAAGGCACAGGGCCCAAGCCCGCCGCCGGCAATACCGTAGCCGTACACTACATCGGCATGCTCAAAGACGGCAACATCTTCGACCAGTCGTTCGAGCGTGGTTCGCCCATCGACTTCCCCCTGGGCATGGGTCAGGTGATCGAGGGTTGGGATGAAGGCATCGCTCTCCTCAAAGAAGGCAGCAAAGCTACCTTTTTCATCCCCGCCAACCTCGGATACGGCGAACAAGGCAGCCCCCCGGTGATCCCGGCCAATTCAGAGCTGGTGTTTTACGTCGAACTCGTAAAAGCACAATAATACATGACCATCGAGCAATTAAAAAGCCTCCAAACCCGTCTGGGCGCTCTTAGGAGGTATCTTTGACGTCGATCAGCGCATCTTGGAAATTGAAGACCTGGAGCAGCAGACGCTGAACCCGGAATTCTGGGCCGATCCCAAGGCGGCCGAAAGTACGCTCAAGACACTCAAAAGCCACAAACGCTGGCTCGAACAATACCAGCAAGTGGCCGGAGGCGTTACCGACCTCGAAGTGCTGTATGAGTTTCAGCGCGAAGGCGAAGTGACCGAAGACGAGGTAGAAGCCAAATTCCGGGAATGCACCGACGCCGTCGACGACCTGGAATTCCGCTCTACCCTCAACCGCCAGGAAGACGAACTGGGGGTAATCCTCGAAATCAACGCCGGCGCCGGCGGCACCGAAGCCTGCGACTGGGCCGAGATGCTGCTGCGCATGTATAAACGCTGGGGCGAACGCAACAGCTTCAAAGTCTACGAACTCAACCGCGTAGACGGCGATGTGGCCGGCATAAAATCAGCCGAAATCGAAATCGAAGGCGATTTCGCCTACGGCTGGCTCAAAGGCGAAAACGGGGTGCATCGCTTAGTGCGCATCAGCCCCTTCAACGCACAGGGCAAACGCCAGACCTCATTCGCATCAGTGTTTGTGCACCCCCGCGTAGACGAACGCATAGAAGTGGAAATCAATCCCGCCGACCTCGACTGGGATACCTTCCGCTCCAGCGGCGCCGGCGGGCAGCACGTCAATAAAACCGAATCGGCCGTGCGCGTGCGCCACTTGCCCACCGGCATAGTAGTCGAGTGCCAGCAGGAGCGATCTCAGCATCAAAACCGGGACAAAGCCCTGCAAATGCTCAAGTCGCGCATCTACGAACTCAGGCTGGCCGAACAGCTCAGGGAGAAGGGTGAAATCGAAGCCTCTAAGACCAAAATCGAATGGGGCTCCCAGATTCGCTCTTACGTCCTCGACGACCGCCGCGTAAAAGACCACCGCACAGGATGGCAAACCGGCCAGACCGACGCCGTCCTCGACGGCGATCTGGAAGGCTTCCTCAAAGCCTGGCTGATGTTCGACGGCGCCCCTTCGGGCAGCAGCGACGAAGACGACGACTAACTGCCCGCACTTCAGGTATAAAAAAAATCGCCGGCATGTGTTACCACTGCCGGCGATTCCTTTTTCAGCTATGCTTACTTGCCCTTGTAGTAAAATCGGGCCTTCTCTCCCCCAATACTGATGGTAAACCAACCGGGCTCCGTCACCCAGCGGTTGTCTTGCCCAACAAAAGCCAAATCGGAAGGCCGTAGCTCAAAGATGACCTCCGCGCTATCCCCCGCCCCGATGAATACCTTCTCGAAAGCGCGCAGCCTGCGCACCGACGGGCTTACGCTCGCCACCTCGTCGGTGGTATACAACTGCACAACCTCCATGCCATCGGCTTCTCCGCCATTCGTGACGGTTATCGACACCAGCAACACCCCGTCTGCCCTCAGCGTGTCAGAACTCAAATTCAGCGATTCATACCCAAATCGGGTATAGCTGAGCCCAAAACCAAAGGGGTACTGCGGATTAAAAGCATTAAAGCTAAAATCGCGCGAAAAGCTCTCCGCAGCTTTATGGTCGTAAGTCACTAAGTCGTTGCTATAACGCGGGTAAGTGAACGGCAGCTTTCCACTGGGGTTTACCTCCCCGTACAAGATATCCGACAGGGCCGCCGCACCCTCATTGCCCGGCAGATAGGTCATCACTATAGCTCCTGCCAGCGGCTCTATCTCCCGAATGATGCGGGGCCGCCCCTGCGCCAACACCAGCACCAGCGGCTTACCTGTAGCGGCCAGCGCCTTTACCAGCTCCTGCTGTGCCAGCGGCAAATCCAAGTCGTCTATGTCGCCCGGCTTCTCCGTATAGGTAGCCTCGCCCAAACAAGCTACAATTACATCCGCGCCGGCAGCTGCCGCTACGGCGGCCTTTACATCCAGCAGCGAACTAATGGTTGCGCCCGGCACATACGTTATCTGCTCCGCTCCGGCAGCCGCCCGCAACGCATCCAGCACCGTCTGCTTGCCCGGCGTATTGTACTTGGGGTCGTCGCCCTGCCACGTGCCCGTCCAGCCGCCATTCAGGTAATTAAGGCTGTTGGCAGCAGGCCCCGTCACCAACAACCGCGAGGTTTTGGCCAACGGCAACAGGCCCTTCTCGTTTTTCAACAGCGTAATCGACTCTGCCGCCGCCATCCGGCTGGCCGTCGCATGGCCCTCCGAGGCAAAAAGCGGGTCTTCACCCTGGGGCGGATAGGCGTTTTCAAACAGCCCCAACTGTAACTTCAGTCGCAGTATCCGGCGCACGGCCTCGTCTATACGCGCCATAGGCACCTGCCCCTCTTCCACCAATTCCCGCAACAGCCTCGGGAACTCCAGATCAGTAGGCACCATGCTCATATCTACTCCCGCATTGATCGACAGCTTTATGGCCTCCTTATAATCGGCGGCCACCCTGTGCCGCGTATACAGGTACCGGATGTCCTCCCAATCGGAAACCGCCACCCCCTGAAAGCCCATCTCCCCACGCAGTATATCCGTCAGTATGCGCTTATCGGCATGCACCGGAATCCCGTTGATTTCCCCCGAGCAGATCATCACAGTGGCCGCTCCGGCCTCCATCGCCCGCTGAAACGGCGGCATCACCACCTCCCGCAACAGCCGGTCGGGGATGTAAGCCGGCGTCCGGTCTTTGCCCGACAAAGGTATCCCATAACCCATAAAGTGCTTCAGACAGGCCGCCACCCGATGCGGATCAGAGATGGCATTGCCCTGATAACCCCGCGTAATGGCCTCGCCCATCTCAGCCGCTAAGTATACATCCTCCCCGAAGGTCTCCCAAAAGCGGGGCCATAGCGGGTTGCGCCCATTGTCTAACACCGGACTAAACGTCCACGGAATGCCGCAGGAGCGCGTCTCATAGGCCGTTATGCGCCCCATCTCATAGGCCAAGCCGGGGTTCCAGGTAGCCGCCAGCCCTATCTGCTGCGGAAACAGCGTGGCCCCCATGGTATAATTGGCCCCGTGTATGGCGTCAATGCCGTACAATACGGGTATCCCCGTAGGCTTCTCTTTAGTGGCCACATCCTGAATGGCCCGGATCACCTCATGCCAGTGCTCCCGCGTATACGCGTGGCCGCCTACATTCAGTATCGAGCCCACCCGGTACTCCACCAGCACCCGCCTCAACTTTTCCATGTCTATCCGGTGAGGCTCCGCCACCCGATATGGCTCCCCCACCGACACCATATCGATGGTCAGTTGGGTCATCTCGCCCACCTTATCCACCAGCTCCATCTTAGCCATAATGGCGTCAATGCGCGCCTCCAGCGCCGCATCCGACTGGGCCGCCAGCGGAAAAATGCCCAGCCCCAGAAAAAACAGTTTCACCATCGTCCTGCTTAAACCCATGCGCAATGTCATATCACAAACTATTTTGAATAATGTGAATGGAATACAATTCCCCCCTCAAAAGTAGCCTTTTATGGCGGGTCTGTAGCACACAAAATGGCTTTGGGCGTGCCCCCACGCGCGCGCCTCCCTCCGCATCCAAGCGCAAAGCAAGGGAATGTCCGCCGCCCCGAATAAACGTTGGAAGGTAAACTGCGCGTGGGGTCGGGTGTTCCGCTATTATGCCGCCCTTGGGGGGCGTCATACCGCTTCACCCCCTCACGCGGCTCCGCAGCGGCGTGAGCGAGTGAGCGAGTGAATGAGTGAGCAGTGAACGGAGGGGCTGCCGCAGCGGCGTGGCGGTCAACTCCCTTGATCGTATTGATGCTCCTTAATACCTTAATGTTTAAAATAAGAGGAGTGAGGATCAGCTTCGCTGATCTGTTTTTTCACCATTAAGATAGTTAAGGTAGTTAAG
>CAYOTJ010000153.1:0-8053 GCA_964406855.1 uncultured Saprospiraceae bacterium | reverse complement strand
CCACCAGTACATGCGCAACACCCTGCAATGGAACAATGGCGACGGCACATTCAGCGATTTATCGCAGTTGGCAGGCGTACATGCAACAGACTGGAGCTGGGGCGCGCTGATGGCCGACTTAGACAACAATGGCTACCGGGATATATTTGTATGCAATGGGGTCTATAAAGATGTTACAGACCAGGATTTTGTGAACTTTTTGGCTCAGGATGAAAACATCCGGGCTGCTCAGGCCGGAGAGCCGATTGACTTTAAGCGGTTCGTAGAAATGATGCCCTCGACCAAATTGCCCAACGCCGCTTTTTCAAATGAAGGGCGCTTTCCTTTTGCCAATCGCAGCAATGAGTGGGGGTTTCACGAACCTACCCACTCCAATGGAGCAGCTTATGGGGATTTGGATAACGATGGAGACTTAGATATGGTGATCAACAACCTGAATGCGCCGGCCAAGTTGTACCAAAACACGACGATTGAAAAAAAGAAGGGCAATAGCCTAAGCATAGGCTTTAAGGGGGCGAAGAAAAATATTTTTGTCGTAGGGGCAAGGGCCGTAGTATATGCAGATGGCCAAACCTTTACCTACGAACACATGCCCATGCGGGGGTTTCAGTCTTCGATGGATTATCATGGCGTCATCGGGCTGGGAGCATTGAGCAAGATTGATTCGGTGGTGGGGTGGAGCCCTTATGGTGAAACAGTTGTGATCAGGGAAGGCATAGCGGTAAACGGACGACTACTGATCGACTTTAGCCAGGCCACTGAAATGCGCAGCCTGCCCCCTCAGCCCCGCTTAGCAATATCGGCTCCTTTGTTTCGGGCCAACGCCGCAAGGGCGGCAGGCGTAGCGGCCCATAAGGAAAATAACTTTGTGGATTTTGACCGCGATAAACTGCTTTATCAGGCCTTGTCTACGGAAGGGCCGGCTTTGGCAGTCGGCGACGCCAATGGCGACGGGCGTGAGGATATCTACTTAGGCGGCGCTGCCGGCGCTGCCGGGCAGTTGTTGTTGCAAACGCCCGAAGGCAGATTTAGCTCTTTAGCGGTAACTGCCTTTGAACAAGATGCCGACTTAGAAGACGTTGACGCTGTTTTTTTTGACGCAGACGGCGATGGCGATCAGGATTTGCTGGTAGGCAGCGGCGGCAACGAGCATTTGTTTCAGTCGGAGCGCTTAGACGTGCGGCTGTATATCAATACGCCCCAACAGGGTAAACCTGTGTTTGCGCGCGCCGAACGGGCTTTGCCCAGAATAAGGCGGGTGCTGAGTTGTGTAAAAGTTTTAGACTTCGACCGCGACGGCGATCAGGATATTTTCCTGGGCGGGCACATTCATCCGGATGGCTATGGTTTGGCAGCCAGTAGCTATTTGCTGGCCAACGATGGTAAAGGCAATTTTACAGACATTTCGGCCAAAGCCGCCCCTGGCTTGCGGGAAGTGGGCATGGTGACCGACGCCGTAGCGGCAGATATGGATGGCGATGGTTGGACCGACTTGGCCATTGTAGGCGAGTGGATGCCGCTAACGGTGATGACCAACCAAAAAGGCAACTTTCCAAGAGCGGAAATCCGTACAGTAGCCGGTTCGGAGGGCTGGTGGCTGTCATTGGCTTCGGGTGATGTAAATGGGGATGGCAAGCCCGACCTTGTAGGTGGAAATCTTGGGTTGAACAGCCGTTTTTACGCCAGCCCGGAGGAGCCATTTGATCTTTACGTAAGCGATTTTGACCGGAATGGCGCCTACGAGCAAGTTTATTGTCTGACGGAGAATGGGCAGTCTTATCCTTTGGCGCTAAAGCGCGATCTGGGCAAACTCTTGCCAGGTATAGTGAACAAAAAATTTGTGACCTTCCACGACTACATGGATAAGACCGTAGAAGCGGTTTTTGGCGGTGAATTGCTGGCCCAGGGTCAACGAAAACAAATCAAAACTCTCGCTTCGGCTGTGTTTTATCAGGAGGCCGAGGGCGGATGGCGCATGGAAGCGCTGCCCGACATGGCGCAACAGGCGCCGGTTTACGCTTCGCTTATCCATGATTTTGACGGCAATGGCAAGCTTGACCTACTGCTGGGTGGAAATTTGTATCGGGTGAAGCCCGAGTTAGGCCGCTACGATGCCAGTCGGGGTGTCTTATTGCTCAATCAAGATAAATCTGGTTTGGTTTATGTCTCTAATCGAACCAGCGGGTTCACGCTGCCTGGTCAAACCCGACAGTTGCGGCTGGTAGCTGCGGGAGGCAAAATGGCGGTCATTGCCGCAAGAAATAATGACGCATTGATGATTTTTGATTGTGAAAAATAACCAGATCACATATAATTGTATGAATCGTTCTATCCATTTGCATGTTGAAAGGCTTTTTTCGGGGGTCTTACTTATAGTGGCCATGCTTACAGCGGGTTGTGATAAAAGCGGCGGACCCCGTTATGAAAAATTGTCTTCTTCTCATACGGGCATTACCTTTCGGAATGAGCTGACACCCTCCTCCGAGATGAATATTTTTAACTACCTGTACTTTTTTAACGGGGGCGGGGTAGCCATAGGGGATGTCAATGGAGATGATTTGCCCGACATTTACTTCACCTCTAATCAAGAGGATAACAAGCTCTACCTCAACAAAGGCGATTTTAAATTTGAGGACGTAACCGATAAGGCCGGCGTAGCCGGAGATCCGGGCTGGACGACAGGGGTGACCATGGCAGATGTGAATGGAGACGGGCTGCTGGATATCTATGTTTCCCAATTGGGGGAGCATCTGGGGTTCAGAGGCAAAAATCAATTGTACATCAATTTAGGCGCCGGCGAGGATGGCGTACCGGAGTTTGAAAATCAAGCCGATCGATATGGTCTTGATTTGGTGGGTTACGGCACACAGGCGGCCTTCTTTGACTATGATCTGGACGGAGATTTGGATATGTATCAGCTCAATCACTCGGTGCACCAAAATGGCACCTTTGGCGATAAAGCTGCTTATGTGGGCAAACGCCATCCTACGGCCGGAGACAAGTTGATGCGCAACGATGGGAATATCTTCACCGATGTGACCGAGCAGGCGGGCATTTACTGCAACGCCTTGGGGTATGGCTTAGGCATTTCTGTAGGAGACATCAACCTCGATGGCTGGCCGGATATCTACATCGGAAATGACTTTCATGAAGACGATTATCTCTACCTGAACAATGGCGACGGCACGTTTACGGATGCCATGCGGGAGAGTATGCGCTATACCAGCCGGTTTTCGATGGGCAACGATCTGGGCGACCTCACTGGCGACGGCTATCCGGAGATGGTGTCGTTGGATATGCTGCCAGAAGACCCGATTATCCTGAAAGCGGCTGCCGCTGAAGATCCGCTCGATATTTTTAACATGAAGCTGAATACGGGCTATTATCCACAGTATGCCCGAAATACGCTGCAAATCAACCTGGGGCAACTGCCCGGCGATGATAAAGGGGTGCGTTTCAGCGAAGTGGGGCTTTTTGCGGGCATCGCGGCAACCGACTGGAGCTGGGCTTCTTTGTTTATGGATATGGATAACGACGGCTGGCAGGACATCCTGATCGCCAATGGCATATTGGGCCGCTCAAACGATATGGACTACATTAATTTCATGTCGGATGACGATTTGCAGATGCGCCTGCACTATGAAACCATAACGGAGAAGGAATTGGCCATTACAGAACTGATGCCTAAGATTAAGTTTCCGAACTACGCCTATCGGAATAACGGCAATCTCACTTTTGCCAATATGTCTCAGTCCTGGGGGCTCACCGACCCCTCGTACTCCAATGGAACGGCTTATGCCGACTTAGACAACGACGGCGATCTGGACTTAGTGGTCAATAATGTAGAAGACGAAGCTTTTATCTATCGCAACCGGACGAATGAGATGGAGGGCGGCAATCACCATTTTCTTTCGGTTGAGCTGGAGGGCAAGGCCCCCAATCACTTTGGCGTAGGCGCCAAGTTGATTGCCGAAAGCCAGGGCAAGCGCTTAGTGCGCGAGCTGATGCCTACCCGCGGCTACCAGTCTTCGGTAGATCCGCGCCTGCATCTGGGGCTCGGGGAGATGGCTGAAGTAGACAAACTCACGGTTGTATGGCCAGATGGCAGCTTTGAGACCCGAAGTAAGGTCAAAGCCGACCAGCGGCTCACCTTCCGGCAGGCCGACGCCAAAGGGAAGTTCGATTACGCGGCTTATCGCAGGCAGTACCAAGGGCAACCGCTGATGCAGATGGCGAGCCAGACGGGGATGAATGTGAGACATAAGGAGAATACCTTTTTTGATTTTAACCGCGAAGGGCTTATTCCGCACATGCTTTCAACGGAGGGGCCGGCCTTAGCGGTAGGCGATGTAAATGGCGATGGTTTGGAAGACGTGTTTGTAGGCGGCGCCAAGTGGCAGCCGGGAACGGTATATACCCAGCAGCCTTCAGGGCAATTTGTGGCACTGGCCCAGCCCGACTTAATGAAAGACAGCCTCAACGAGGATGTGGCTGCCGCCTTGTTTGACGCAGATGGCGATGGCGACCTCGATTTGATGGTGGGCAGCGGCGGCAATGAATTTGACGATAACCAGCCTGCCAGCCAACTGAGGTTATATTCCAATAACGGGAAAGGCGGATTTGTGCGAGATACAGCGGCTACAAAAGGGGTACAACTGACCGCTTCATGCGTATTGCCGGCCGATTTTGACGGCGATGGCGATGTGGATGTTTTTGTAGGCGCCCGGGCAGTGCCCTGGTTTTACGGGCGCCTTCCGGTAAGCTATTTGCTGGAAAACAATGGGAAAGGCAAGTTCAGCGTCGTTACCGACCAGCGCGCACCCGCCTTGCGGCAAGCCGGCATGATAAAGGGCGGCGCCTGGGCCGATTTGAATGGAGATAAAGCGCCAGACCTGATATTGGCCTGTGAATGGTCGGCCATTCGCATTTTTTACAATCAGGGGGGGCAGCTAAAGCCTGCCGCAGATACGGGGTTGGAAGCAGCTACGGGCTGGTGGAACGCCATTGCTCCGGCGGATATGGATGGCGATGGCGATATGGACTTTGTAGCCGGCAACCTGGGGCTCAACTCCAAGTTGAAAGCAAGCGAAGCTGAGCCACTGCGGATGTATGTGGGCGATTTTGACGACAATGGCCGCCCAGAGCAATTGCTGACGTATTATTTGGGCGGCCAGGAGCGCCTTTTTGCCACCCGGGATGAAGTGACCAAACAGATGGTGGTCGTTAAAAAGAAGTATCTGAAATACAATGATTTTGCTCGTGCGGATCTGACAGATATTGTAGAACGCCCAAAGTTGAACGATGCCGTCACCTATACGGCCGTAGAGATGCGCTCGGTATGGGTGGAAAATGCAGGCGGCGGTAAATTTGTTATTCACGCCCTGCCGGATCAGGCGCAATGGAGTACCATAGCCGCCATACAACCCCATGATTACGATGGAGATGGGGATATTGATCTGGCTGTATTTGGCAACTTTTACGACAACAACATCCAGATGGGGCGGTATGATGCCAGTTATGGGTTAGTGCTTAGGAACCGCAACAATGGAAAAGAACTGCTACCTTTGCGCCCTGAGGAGTCGGGATTATTAGTCGCCGGGCAGGTGAGGCGCGCCGCGCTGATTCGCATCGGTAAAGATCAGACTGGTATTCTGGCGGTAAGGAACAACGATACGCCGGTGCTGGCGCGGTTGACCGACACCCCAAAATAAGCAGGCCTGAAGGCGGAAGCGAGAAGCGCTTCCGCCTTTTTCCGGGCTGTAAAGCAAAGATAGTATGGCTACGGAAGTACAACAACAATCGTTGTGGAAGCCCACTTTGGGGATAGCGTTATTGGGCGCGCTGATCTTTTTGCCCTTTCTGGGCGGCGTTCATCTTTTTGATTGGGATGAGATCAACTTTGCTGAGATAAGCAGGGAGATGTTGCTGACGGGCGACTATGGCCGGGTATACATCGACTATCAGCCTTTTTGGGAAAAGCCGCCCTTGTTCTTCTGGCTACAGTCGGCAACCATGGCCATGCTGGGGGTGGGGGAGTACGCTGCCCGCCTGCCCAACGCGGTTTGCGGCGCTATTTCGCTGGCGGTACTGTTCAGGTTGGGGGCTTCAATAGGGGGCGTTCGCTTGGGCTATATCTGGGCGGGTGTTTATCTGGGGTCGGTTTTGCCGATGCTTTACTTCAAATCGGGGATTATCGACCCGGTGTTCAACCTGTTTATTTTTTTGGGACTGTACTACTTTATCCGGGCTTACTGGAAGCACAATGGCATAGCGGCTCCGGGCAAAGATCGGTCGGTATGGGCGTTGTTTGCGCTGTCGGGTTGGTTTATCGGGTTGGCTATGCTCACCAAGGGGCAGGCGGCCTATATGATTGCGGCGCTTACCTTTGGCGTTTATTGGGTTTACCAGCGTTTCAGGTTGTACATTACGATACCGCAATTTTTGTGGTTTACGGTTTTTGCCGCCTTAGTAACGCTGGCCTGGTTTGGGTGGGAGACCTGGAAAAACGGGCCTTTTTTTGTTACGGAATTTGTGAAGTACCAATGGCGGCTTTTTAGTACGCCGGATGCGGGCCATAAAGGATTTCCGGGCTATCACATCGTCGTGCAGTTGGTGGGGTGTTTTCCGGCGTCGATTTTTGCGCTACAGGCTTTTTTGAGGCAGCCTCAGGCTCAGGAGGAGGCTGCTTATCGGACGGACTTCCGCCGCTGGATGAAGTTTTTGTTCTGGACGGTGATCGTGCTTTTTTCCATTGTGCAGTCGAAGATTGTGCATTATTCTTCATTGGCCTATTTCCCGCTGACGTATCTGGCGGCGGAAGTTATCGACCGCTGGTGGGCAGAGGGGCGCACTTTGCCGCGCTGGGCGAGCCGGGGGCTTTGGATGGTAGGCGGCGTATATGTGCTGGCTACGTTGTCGTTGCCGTGGATCGGAAAAAATATAGCCATATTGCGCGATAAGGTAGCCGATCCGTTTGCCCGCGGCAATATGGAAGCCGACGTGGTATGGACCGGCTGGGAAGTATTGCCGGGGCTGTGGTTGCTGGGCGTATTGCTGCTGGCTACGCGCAACTTAGCCAAAGGGAAATGGCCTGCGGGGCTGGCGGCTTTGTTTGGGGGGGTAACGCTTTTTGTATTGCTCACCCTGGGGTTTGCGGTGGGTCGGATAGAGGGATATTCGCAGCGGGCCGCCATTGAATTTTTTGAGTCGCTGAAGGGGCGCGATGTTTATGCAACTACCCATGGGTACAAGTCGTATGCCCATTTGTTTTATGCCGGCAAACGCCCCGGATTGGATGCGCGTTCGCATGATCGCGAATGGCTGTTGCATGGAGATGTAGACAAAGATGTTTACATTTCTACGAAGGTACATAAGGCGGCGGAACTGGACTCACTGGGGTATCTGGAGCGCCTATATGAAAAAAATGGATTTGTCTTTTTTGTACGCAAGCGATAAATTTGGAGCCGGACGCCCGGCGGGAGGATAAACTTCGTTTGGAAGTGGATGCCTTGCAGGGTTTCGGACCAGGGGGTGAAGCGGTATGGGGGAACCGGAGTTTAGCCGCATGCGAAGTGGCCGGCCCCCATGAGAGCGGAACACCCGGCGCCGCGCAGGATGCCCTTAAGGGTATATGGCTATGCGGCGGGGCCCAAAAAAGGATTACCAAAAAGAAAAAGTACCTTTGAGGATGTATTAATGAATTGATTATGCGCGTGCGCGAGCTGTTTTCCAGAAATAGGCGCCCCAGGAGCGGGGAATCGGATGAGGCGTTGCTGGCCCGCTTTCGCGATACAGGCGAAAGAGCGGATATAGAGGAGCTTTTTTGCAGGTACTCGGCGCATGTGCTGGGTATTTGCCAGTATTATCTGCAACGGGATGAGGATGCCGAGGATGCCGTGATGGAGGTTTTTTTATCGGTATTGGAGTCGGCATCGGCAAAGCCTGTGGAGAATGTAGCTAACTGGTTGTTTTTTATTGCGCGCAACCATTGCTTCCGGCAGATTAAGAAAGACCAACGTTGGCGCGATCTTTTTACAGACCTTACAGATAAAAA
>CAYOTJ010000152.1:7227-8132 GCA_964406855.1 uncultured Saprospiraceae bacterium | reverse complement strand
GAAGTACAAGCAGCAGGATGAGGAAAAATGCCGGCCGGCATTTTGGTTGTCGCATAAGCTTAGGCCTAAGTGATTGTTTACTTTGAGTATACCATATAACCCGTGGTTTTGTTCAGCGGGCGCTACTACCCGGTATCGGGGATTTTTTTTGACCAATGGGTGCAGTTTTGGTTATTTATATATCTTTGCCTCGTACAAACTCATTGCAAACCGCCTGATATTCTGTAAACTATAAAGCGACTGGCCTTCGGGGCGTTCGAATTATGCCTTCCTTTGCATAACTGCTTGCTTCCCCGGTAAAATGCCATCAAGTCTTTGACTTGAATAGCATCTGTGTTAATTACAATTTTTTCACGTGTAAAAAATGCGGCTTTCGGCGCCTGTGCATTGGCGTGCCTGAGATGCTCCTCTGTCGGGTATTTATGGCTGGCTATCGCAGGTTTGGCGGAACAAACTTCTGGTAATATAAACTACATGATTATGAAGGGAATAACGAGCAACTTGAAAACAACTTTTTTACTGATGGCGCTGGCCTTAGGGAGCGGCGCGGCTTATGGGCAGAGTACTAATGACTACCGCAGCGCAGGCAGCGGCAACTGGAGTGAACTGACTACTTGGCAACGCTATAATAATGCAGGCCAGTGGGTGACGCCAACGGTAGGGCAGGGACCGGCAACGAACAGTAAAGGTAATATCTCCATCCGCACCGGGCACACGGTAACAGTAGATGCTTTTTTTAGAATAGACCAAGCTACTATTGAAGCCGGTGCAAGTGTAGTAGTAGGTGCAGGAGATACCCTCCGCGTAGCGGATGGTACTGGAACAGATTTGACTGTTCTGGGAGAATTGGTCAATGCAGGAACCATCACTCAGGTAGGCACCGCTGCTATCTCTTTTAATGCGGG
>CAYOTJ010000152.1:4310-7217 GCA_964406855.1 uncultured Saprospiraceae bacterium | reverse complement strand
TATATACACATCAGGCAGATGGCGGACGCGTGCCTGAAGCAAGTTGGGATATGGCCTCCACTTGTGAGATCACAGGCATACAAGGCGCCTCAGTGACTAGTTTAGACCAGATATTTGGCAATTTGAGTTGGAATTGTACGGGACAGACTGCCAACCAGAGTCTTCCAAATGCAGGAAGCATGCAAATTACAGGCAATTTTGTGCTTGAAAATTCGGGAGGAGGTACTGTACTATTGAATCAGTCGTCATTATCCATAGGAGGAAACTACATGCAATCTGGCGGAACACTGAGAGTTGCGAGCGGCAATATAAACAGAGCATTGGCAATTGGCGGCAATTTAATGCTAAGCGGGGGCACATTCAGATTGTCGCAAGGTGGTGGAACAGGAGTAGGTACGATTGGCTTAGCCGGCAATTTTTCCATTAGCGGGGGTATGATAACCGAAACAAACAGTGGGATGGGTTCCGGGTTAATTGAATTCAATGGGTCTGGCACACAAGTATTTAGTGCAGCAGGAAATGTAACGAATACGATTAATTTCCAGGTAAATCCCAATGCTATATTGCACTTTGCCTCTCCGTCCGACTTTGTTTCCGGCGACGGCGCCTTCACCCTCTCTCCGGGCGCTACCCTCGGCATTACCGCGCCCGAAGGCCTTACGAGCACGCCGGGCATGGGCAACATCCGCGTCACGGGTTCGCGCACGTATTCCACTACGGCCACCTACCGCTATATAGGGCCCGGGGCGCAGGCAACCGGCAACGAACTGCCCGCAGCTGTGAGCAACCTGACCGTAAACACAGCGGGTGGGCTTACGCTTTCGCAGGCGCTATCGGTGACGGGCACGCTCACGCGCACCAACGGGGCGCTCAACTCTGGCGCGGCAAACCTGCTCACGATAGCCGATGACGCTACCGTCAGCGGCGGCTCGGCGGCGGCTCACGTAGTGGGCCTGATGGATAAGGAGGGCGACGACGCCTTTATCTTCCCCGTAGGCGGAGGCGGCTTTTATGCGCCAGTGGGCATTTCGGCGCCGGGTGTAAATACGGATGTATTCAGGGTAGAGTATGTGCGCTCCGGCGCGGAAAATGAAAATAGCTTAGAGATGGGCGTTGTGCTGGTCAGCAGCTTAGAATACTGGAACATTACCCGCCGGGTGGGTATGTCGGACGTATTCCTCTCCCTGAGCTGGAGCAACGGCAGCGGGGTGGAAGAACCGGGCGACTTATTGCTTTGCCATTTTAATGGCATGGTGTGGGAAAGTATCCCTGCTACGGCTGTGGGCGCGCCGGGAGCGGGGGTCATTACGACCGATGTAGCTGTTTCCTCCTTTAGTCCCTTCACCTTAGGGTCTAATTCACCGCTCAACCCCCTGCCCGTCAGTTGGCTCTCCTTTGAAGGCAAGCCTGCCGGCGGCCAGGTTGCCCTCCACTGGGCTACGGCATCCGAGCGCAACAACCGGGGCTTTGTGGTGGAGCACAGCGCCGATGGCCAGCGCTTTGAGCGCGTCGGCTGGGCAGACGGGCAGGGCGACAGCGCCCAACCTGCGCACTACCATTGGCTGCACGCGAGGCCGGCCCGCGGGCTCAATTACTACCGCCTCCGGCAGGAAGATTTTGGCGGCGCCCATGCCTACAGCGCTACCGTAGCCGTATCGATTGAGACCGAAGGGGAAGCTGTGATTTACCCCGTTCCGGCCGTAGAAAAAGCGTGGTTGTCGTTGGCGGCCCCCTTAGCGGCCGACGCCCGCGCTGCCCTGATTGACGCCACGGGCCGCGTATGCCGCCAGTTTGTACTTCAGGCGGGCCAAACCACCCTTGAGCTCGACCTCAGCGGACTATCGGCCGGGCGCTACCATCTGCAATTGCCCTCGGGCCAGGGCCACTGGCTGGTGGTGGGGCGTTAACAAAAAAATAGCAAGCCGGCCTGAGGCATCTGCCTCGGCCGGCTTGTTTATTTTATTTTCCCATGCGAGTACCGTGCGTTTCTTTCGGTCTCGCTTTGCCAACCCATTTATTGGGGTACGCTTGCGCGCACTACCCTTTAACGCCGGTATGGTCTTTAGACACGTGCAGGGCATACAGCCAGGCGCCGCCGGCCAGCGCCAGGTCTTTCAATACGCCTGGCATGGCCATCTGGTCGCCGCCCATAACCGCAGGCAGGTGAATGGACAGCACATAAACAATCATCAGCACGCCCAGCAGCAGGGCGGCCAGTTTGTCGTATTTGCCAATGAGCATACTCACCCCGGCAGCCAACATGGCCAAACCCGTGACGTATACCCAAATGGCGCCGCCCGGAATGGGCACCATGCCCGCCATGGCGTCAGCGCCCATGAAGTGTAACAAACCGAATACGATAAACGGTAGCGCAAAAAAATACTTACCTAGTCGAAGCAAAGCGTTCATATAGCGATAATGTTTGATGACAATATGCGGCCTCCGGGTTTTACGGCCTCAGATGACGGCTGTTGTTGTCGCTTGCTTCATTTGGCGGGGTATGTGGTATCCTGTCTGTTTTGCAACAGTAGATGTAGCTACATAAGTGCAATGTTCGGAAAAAGAATTGGCATGGCGCCTATTTTTTCAAAATAAATTTTAAACAATACAGATTAAAGTTTTTAATGTTTTGCATTTTTGCTATTAATTAGTATAATATTTCAAAAATTGCCGGATTAAAAACCACCCCCATATACCAGCGGCCTAAGCACAAAACCTGTCGGCGCAAACTCTATTTGGGGCCTCGCCGCATAGCATTCATCTGCTTTTGACACCACGGGCGGCGCCGGGCTGTCCGTTATTATGGCCCCCGTAACTTTTATGGCCCGAGCCCGGCATCCAACCACCGGGGGCCATACCACTTCCATCCCTAGGCCGGGCGGCGCGGGGAGCGTGGCGGCTATAAAA
>CAYOTJ010000152.1:246-4300 GCA_964406855.1 uncultured Saprospiraceae bacterium | reverse complement strand
AAAAAAATTACTGCCCGGCATTTGGGTTGTGTTCATACTTCTATTAACCAGTGTATGGTAAAAAAGCCTATTTTGCGTCCGAAACCATCCATATTCACATTATGCTTCTCAATACTTTGTTGCGGTGGGCGTGCATTGGGCTGGGTGCGGCAACGCTGGCCGGATGCTCGCCTCGTTATGTTGTGACGCCGGCCGCTGAGCCGGAACCCATAACGTTTACGATTCTTCAACTCAATGATGTATATGAAATAGCCCCGCTGGAGGGCGGCCGGGTAGGCGGGCTGGCCCGCGTGGCCACGCTGCTAAAGCGGCTGGAGGCCGAAAACCCCAATACCATTGCCATATTGGCGGGCGACTTTTTGAGTCCGTCGTTTGCAGGAACGCTCCGCCTCGACAACGGAGAGCGGGTAGCGGGCCTGCAAATGGTAGAGACGTTGAATGCGATGGGATTAGATTATGTGACCTTTGGCAATCATGAATTTGACCTGCGCGACGGGGCCACGCTCCAGAGCCGCATTGACGCCAGCCAGTTTCGGTGGATTTCCTGCAATGCCCTTCGGGTAGACAATGGCGTGGCAGCCCCTTTCCGGCAGTATGGCGCCGACCTACCGCCTTACTGGGTGCATACTTTCCGCCGGGGCGCCGACAGCCTCCGGGTGGGTTTCGTGGGGGTAGTGTTGCCCTTTGCCAAGGCGGAATATGTAAAATACCTGCCCGTAGAGCAGGCTTATGCCGAAGCTTATGCACAGGTAGCGCCTAAAGCCGATATCGTCATTGGCATCACGCATCAGTCGCTGGACGAGGACGAAGCGCTGGCAAAGTCCGTACCGGGCTCAGCCTTGTTTATTGGCGGCCATGAGCATGAAAACCTCACCCGGTATGTAGAGCAGACGCCCATCACCAAGGCCGACGCCAACGCTAAAACGGTATATGTACATCGGTTTGTGGTAGACCCCCGCACAGGGCTGGCGCGGCTGCGCTCTACGCTGGCGCCCATAGACGCCGGCCTGCCCGACGACCCGGCTACCCTTGCGGTGGTAAACCGCTGGCAGGAACGCATCAATGGCATATTGCAAAAAGAGGGCTACCAGCCCGACCGCAAGCTCGGCGAAGCCCAAACGCCGCTGGAAGGACGCGAAGTGGTGGTGCGCAACCAACAAACCAACTATGGCTTGCTGACGGCGCGCAGCTTTGCCGACGCCCTGCCCGGAGCCGATGTGTACTTGCTCAACAGCGGCAGTCTGCGCGTTGACGATAAACTCAGCGGCGTGATCACAGAGTACGACGTGCTGCGCTCCTTTCCGTTTGGGGGCCCCATTGTGCGCACCCAATGGCCGGGCGAAGTGCTGGCCAGGGTGCTGAATACCGGAGCCACAACCAATCAGGGCGAAGGCGGCTATCTGCAACGCTTCCAGGCGCAGCCAGACGGCAATGGAGGGTGGATGATCAATGGCGCGCCGCTGACCCCCGAGAAGACTTACTCGGTGGTATTGCCGGAGTTTGTCGCCCAGGGTAAGGAGGCCAACCTCGCATTTTTAGCCAACTACCCCTATGATAAGCCCGAGCAACTGAAAAACGGCCTGCGCAACGATGTGCGCAATGTGGTGATGGCCTATATGGCTGCGCTGGGCACTTTTTGAGTCCGGGCCGACGTTGTATGCAACGCCAGAGGTAGAAAATCCCAAAACGTGAACAACAACAAACACGACACTTTATGTCGCAACAAGAACACATTCCGCACCGCGTAAGCTATGTAGCCGACGACGGCCTGCGCGCCGCCGTAGAGGTGGCTATAGACCTTCAATTGCCGCTGTTGGTGACCGGCGAGCCGGGTACGGGAAAAACCAGGTTAGCCTATTGGGTTGCCGAGGAGATACTCAAGACCCAGGTATTGATATTTAATACCAAAACCACTACGGCTGCCCGGGATCTTTTTTATCGCTACGATGCCGTTCGCCATTTCAGAGAGGCTCATATCCGCAACAAGGGCGAGGCCGTCAATACGTTGGATTACATTCACTTTGGGCCGCTGGGGCAGGCGATATTAGCCTCGGCACGCCAACGTTATGTGGTGCTCATCGACGAGATCGACAAGGCGCCCCGCGATGTGCCCAACGACATCCTCTTTGAATTTCAGGAGCTGGCCTTTCGCATTGAGGAGGCCAATCTGGGAGAATACCAGGATTATAAAGTGGGCCACAGGCCTGAGTTGGCCGGGCTGCTGCCCGAAAATTACACCCTAAGCCCCGACGGGCAGGGATTTTTGCGCCATGCTTCCGGCCGGCCCAAGCCTTTTTTGGTGCTCACCAGCAATTCTGAAAAGAACCTGCCGGATGCTTTTTTGCGGCGCTGTGTTTTTTACCACATCCCCTTTCCCGACACCCCTACCCTGGCCGAAATTGTGCGCAAAAACGTACCCTTGACGCCGGCTTACGATGCGGCCTTAGAAACCCTTATTGAGCGTTTCAAAACTTTGCGCGAAGCAGGGCTGCGCAAAAAACCCGCTACGGATGAGTTGAATAAATGGATTGACATTTTGCAGCGACGCGGCATAGATCCGCTGCAACTGGATGCGCCCGAAACCCGGGCCAAGCTGTTGAGTACGTTCCCGGTGCTGGCTAAAAACCGCGACGACTTAGACAAACTAAAGGGATTGCAGTATGCCGGATAATGTGGCTTTGCTGGCGTTTACCTACGACAGGGACGACGAACTGGAGGGCGTATACGACGAGCTCAAAGCGCTCGACGCCGTATTTCAGCGTTCGGCGGATCTGTGCCTGCCCAACACGCGCTGGAAAGCCCGACAGGACGATATTGAAGACGCTTTCCGGAAATTGGGCGACAAGGTGCGCATTTTCCATTTTTCGGGCCATGCCGGCCCCAGTTTGCTTCAGCTCAACCAAGATGAATTTACGCCCAAAGTGACGTTTGCCGGCGGCTTAGCCGCTTACATCGGCGAGGCGGGCAAAGGGCTAAAGTTGGTTTTTTTGAATGGCTGCGCCACAGCCGACCAGGCTAAGCTGTTTCTGGAACGGGGCGTACCTGCCGTGATTGCCACGCCGCGCCCGATTCAGGATCGGCTGGCGTATAACTTTGCGACCCGCTTTTACAAGGAATTTACCGACCCTGCGGCGGGCCGAAGTTTGCGGGAAGCTTTTGATCAGGCGCTCAACTCGTTTACAGCGGCCCACGGCCCCTTGGTGGACTTAGCCACCGGGCGCATCAGGCCCGAGCTCATAGACGAAAGGGTGCGCAGCAATTTTGCAGACGACGAGGATGACCCGGGGCTGCCTATGGCCCTTTACGCTTTGCATACCAACCCGGCCTTGCCGGGGATTGAACAAGAGACTTTCGCGCAATGGATGGCGACTGCCAAGCCACAGGCCAGATCGGGCGCCAAGGTAGCCGGCAAACACGAGATGGGCTATCTGCTGTGCAACCGCCAAAAAGAAGAAGACGCTTTCAGGCAGGCGTGCTTACAGAAGATGCAGGGACAGTTGCCCGAGCCGGTTTTTTTCTTAGTGCATGAAACGACGTCCCATGCGCCGCAATTGCTGCCTGAGCGCTTTCGTTTGTTTTTGCTGCCCAGTTGGAGCAACCGCGATTGTCAGTACGAGACCTTGTCGTTACCGCTGCCCGAGGACTTTGGCGCCGGCGCCATTGACGATGCCGCCAACCCCGAGCGCGACAAGTTTAAAATACGGCTTTCGGAGTTGTACCAGGAGCGCTTTGGGGGCGAGCCTGCTGTAAACCAGCATCTGTGCCGCCTGCAACTACGCCCCACAGCCGAACGGCTGTTGGTGGTGCATCACGAATGGCAACCCGGCAAGTGGATTGACCGGGATGGCGTACATACCGACGAATGGCAGCGCCGCGCCAACGCCATGCTGCGGTGGTACATCGAGGTTTACTCCGCCGACCTGAAGCAGTCGTTCAGCGAGCGGCTGGTTGTGATTCTTACAGCCCGCTATCTGCGCCCCGACCCCTTTTTTCCGGCCCTCTGCGCCGCGCTGGCCGCTGACCTGAAGATTGGCGCCGTGATGCTGGGCGACGA
>CAYOTJ010000152.1:0-236 GCA_964406855.1 uncultured Saprospiraceae bacterium | reverse complement strand
GCGCTGGCCGCTGATTTCCCTGGGCGGGTATACGACCTGCCCCGGCTGTCGCCGATTTTATTAGAAGACGTGGACGACTGGCAGGATGATTTCCTGGGCGATGCGTCCCGTACTTTCTTAGATCCGGCGGCGCTGTTCGACAAAATCCAGCCGCTGGCCGACGCCCTTCCGCTGATGAGCATCAAAGATGCGCTGGTGGCCGAGATCAAACGCTATAATGAGCTGCATCATGGGGC
>CAYOTJ010000151.1:0-8152 GCA_964406855.1 uncultured Saprospiraceae bacterium | reverse complement strand
ATACTCTATCTCAATGGGGTAATGTGGCGCTGTTTCATCCATTAAGTAAGCATTGTTGTTCTCATCGTCATAAAAGAGTTTTGAGAAGAGCTCAAACGAAGTCCCCAGATAGTAGTTACGCTGGTCTTCCGCTAATGGGGGTTTGGGTACGGGTGAGTTGATGAGATAAAACGCAAATGGAGAATGTTGTTTTAGTATGGGCAGCACCGTTTCTAATCCAAACATATTCTGCTTGTTGCCGAAGAAGAAAATGAAGGCAATGGAAGCATACCGTTGTAAAAATAATGCGCCAAGATCATTTAGCCCTGTGCGAGTATCCACCAAAATATGATCGGGCGCTACGGCTTGGTTAACGTGATCTAAGAGATAGTCAATGGGGAAATGTTGATCCCCAATGAATGAAGCCGATATTTTGGAAAGCTTGGTAAGATACTGATTTTCAATGCCTGTTATTTGCCCGGCAGGAAAAATAATGAGTTCGCCTCCTTGGCTGCCTACTATTTCCTGTCTGTTGAAGGTACGGTAGTAGTCACTTATTTGGAGTTTGCTCTGATCGTACTTGAGGGCTAAAAGATCTGTCAGATAATCCGTTATACCTCTGATCGATTCGATGGAATCGTCTATATAAGCAAACACAGAAGCGAGCCCTGGAGCTTCAAGGTCAAAGTCCATCAAAACAACCTTCTTGCCTTGCCGCGCCAAGTGGATACCGGTTAGAATAAGCGCAGTAGTGCGTCCCAATCCTCCTTTAAACGACCAGAAACAAGTGATACGGGCAGCACTGTCATAGCGTTCTGTAATCCGCCAGTTGAGAAGCTGACTACTTCTGTCTACATAAAAAATAGTAGAATTCGGCAAAGTGATTTTACCCAGAATATCCTGCCGGTTGAGCTCTTGATGGATATAATCTTCGCTTTCTATCCGGGTAATAGATTCTATAAGGCCTCCGACCTCCTTTTTAAGGCGGGTAACTCCGGGGTGGTCTTCTGGAATGCCTACTACATAAATAGAAAATCTTGCATATATGTTGCAAACAATATAGGCTTCATAGCCGCGGAGATGCTCAAGGGTAGCGCTGCTAATCTTGTTTTTTATAGCTTCAAACGTATTTAGTGCTTCGCTCATGTTTTGTAAGTTAAGGGATGATACCTTCAATTTGCATACGAGATATCAGCGTATAGCACTTTTCCTGTTCTGTTTGGAAGCGTGTGCTGGTACTTTCGTTATCCCATGTACTTTGGCCTTCATATCGCTGCTCAGGAGTCCAGTTTAAGATTGAGGGGCATTCGATCGCTATGTCTAACCGGTAACTTTGTAAGCGCCCATTGCCGGGGGACATTGATAGTATTTGGTTTCCAACGTGTTGGTTAAGACGCGCTATTCTATGCCCAAAGCTTCTGGGGAGTGCACTGCTAATGCCACTGCGGTTTATTTGCTCAACCATAATTTTCAAGTAGCACTCCGAAACATAACCAGCAAGATAACACGCATTGTGATAATGTTGCGACTGATGGAGTGTGTTGGCGCTTTCATGCATTCTTCTAGCCGTTTCAATAAAGTTGTCTGACATTCTTAGATGCTTTTAGTGTGCTCAGATAGATAGCGCTAATATAATACTATATCTGTTAACCTTGCAAGAACTAAAAGAGGTTGTTGGAAAAATATCTTTTGTGCGGCTTCATGGATAAAAATCAGGCCAAATTAAAACCCAAACAAACGTTCGTTCGTTATTGAAATAACGCTACCTTTGTGGCAATCAACACGCCACGTCAACAACTGATCTTTATGGCAACGGAAAACGAGCAACTTTTAGAGCAGGCTTTCCAGGCGCGCATCGACGCCGACGAAAAGATCGAAGCCAAGGACTGGATGCCGGAAGCCTACCGGAAAACCCTCATCCGGCAGATATCGCAGCACGCCCATTCCGAAATCGTGGGTATGTTGCCCGAGGGCAACTGGATCACCCGCGCCCCCAACCTCAGGCGCAAAGTAGCCCTCCTGGCCAAAGTGCAGGACGAAGCCGGCCACGGCCTCTACCTCTACAGCGCCTGCGAAACCCTGGGCATCGATCGGGAAACCCTGCTCGATCAGCTCCATTCGGGCAAAGCCAAATACAGCAGTATCTTTAATTATCCTACCCTCAGTTGGGCCGATATTGGCGCCATTGGCTGGCTCGTCGACGGCGCCGCCATCATGAATCAGGTGGCCCTGTGTCGTACTTCCTATGGCCCCTATGCCCGCGCTATGGTGCGCATCTGCAAGGAAGAGAGCTTCCACCAGCGCCAGGGATACGAAATCATGCTGACCCTCTCGCGGGGTACCGAGGCCCAGAAGCAAATGGCGCAGGACGCCCTCAACCGCTGGTGGGAACCCTCCCTGATGATGTTCGGCCCCAGCGATAAAGACAGCCCCAATACGGCCCAGAGTATGGCCTGGCGCGTAAAACGCTTCACCAACGACGAACTTCGGCAGCGCTTTGTCGACATCACCGTGCCGCAAATTGAATTCCTCGGACTCAGCCTGCCCGATGCCGGCATCCGCTGGAATGAGGCCGACGGCCACTACGACTTCAGCCCCCTCAATTGGGATGAATTTAATCAGATATTGCAAGGCAACGGCCCCTGCAATCGCCAGCGCCTCAAAGCCCGCGTCAAAGCGCACGAGGAAGGCGCCTGGGTGCGCGAAGCAGCCCTTGCCCATGCCGAAAAACGCCGGCAGCGCGAAGAACAAAAGCAACAGTCGGCCATACAGGTCGCCTAAAAACAAACCATAACATGAGCAACAACTGGCCTTTGTGGGAGGTGTTCATCCGCTCCAAAAACGGGCTCAGCCACAAACACGTGGGTAGCCTGCATGCCGCCGATGCCGCTATGGCCGTCGAAAATGCCCGCGACGTGTATACCCGCCGCAATGAAGGTATCAGTATATGGGTGGTGGAAAGCCGTTACATCACTGCTTCCAGCCCTGACCAAGCGGACTCACTGTTCGATCCGGCAAATGATAAGGTCTACCGCCACCCCACTTTTTATAGCCTCCCCGACGAGGTCAAACACATTTAAACGGCCATGACGCAAGCACAACACTTCGAATACCTGCTCCGGCTGGGCGATAATGCGCTGGTGTTGGGCCAGCGCTTAGGCGAGTGGTGCGGCCACGGGCCTGTTTTGGAGCAAGATATTGCCATCACCAACATCGCTCTCGATCTGGTAGGCCAGGCGCGCAGTTGGCTCAGTTATGCCGGCGAAGTGGAAGGTAAAGGCCGCGATGAAGACGCCATAGCCATGCTCCGCGATGTTGGCGACTTTCGAAACCTGCTGCTGGTAGAACAACCCAACGAAGACTGGGCCTACACCATCGTGCGCCAGTTTCTTTTCGACTCCTTTAATTATTACCTCCACGATGCCCTGCGCAGCAGCGGCGACGAGCGCGTGCGCGCCATAGCTGAAAAGTCGCTCAAGGAAGTTACCTACCACCTCCGCTATTCCAGCGAGTGGATGATCCGCCTGGGCGATGGCACGGAAGAAAGCCGTGCCAAGATGCAGGCTGCCCTCGACGACCTCTGGATGTACGGCGGAGAATGCCTCGTGGTCGATGAAATCGATAAAGCTGCTGCCGAAGCAGGTATAGGCCCCGATCTGAATCTGTTGGCGCCTATGGTGCAAACCCGTCGGGCGAGCATACTCGAAGAGGCGACCCTGTCGGTTCCTTCCAACAGTTGGATGCAAGGCGGCGGCAAGCGCGGCATCCACAGCGAGTACCTCGGTCATTTACTTACCGAATTGCAGTGGATGCAGCGCGCCTATCCGGGTATGGAGTGGTAGTTATGGTTTAGTTTCCCTTTACCAACCTCACAGTCGTCATCTGGCGGCCCCTTCTGAGTTGTAGCAAATAAGTTCCCGCAGGCAAGGTGCGCACATCAAGGGCGTAGCCCGATAAGCCTGCGGGAATGTTCACCTTCCGCCGCATCAGGCCGGCGCCGGTGGCGCTTATTATCCACATTTCCGTATCAGGTAGTACGTCTTCGCTGCGAATGCGCAATTGCACCCAATCGCCCGTTGCCGGGTTGGGGAATACCTCCAGCCCCAACGGCAGGGGTTCTACCATCCAGGCGGCTACGCTCTCCTCTACTTCTACCACCAGCTCTGCCGGAGCGCTGGCGGCGCCTTCTGCATCGTAGGCAATGGCTGTAAAGTAGTATATGCCTGGCGCCTCAAAGGGGTAATCAAAGCTCAATGTCGGCATCGTATCGGTGGCGATTAGTGTGGTACCGGCATAGAGCTCAATGCGCGCCACCTGCCCATCGGTATCTGCTCCGGTTGCGGTTAGCGTTTCTTCAAACGGAAATCCGGATGGCGTATAAACGGTATTGTTGGCCGGAGTAGTGAAAACTACTGCCGGGCGCGCATTGGCGCGTATGCTCACATTGTCGAGATAAAGATTGTTGCCGTTGTCGTTGATGCTCTCAAACTCCAGCGTGATGGCTTGGCCTGCCCAGGCGCTGAGGTCGATGCTGTCGCGCCGCCACTCAGCGCAGTTGGCGGGTACAAAAGACTGGCTCACTACGCCGGGGCGGGTAGCCAGTACCGTCCCTCCTTTGTTGTATACATTGGCAAGTCTTCCATGCTGGTCGATGACATTTACGCGCAACTCGTCCCAGCGCGTAAAGCTCTGATCGTTGCTGCTGCGCCGGGCGTAAGCCAAATCAAACGCCACCTGAGCCGAGGCCCTGTCGGCTAAATCTACGCTGGCGCGCAGGTATTCGCGCGTGAAGCGGTTGCCGTTGGCAAAGTTGTTCACCCTCAGCGAGGCGCCGTGGCAAGTGGTCGTTGCATTGGGCTCCCACATTACTGCAGGGCTATCTGCATTTTCAATAGACCATTGGGCGCCTACACCGGCCGAAAAGTCATCGCTAAAAGGCGCTGTCGGGGCGCCCACCTGCACCGCCGCAGGCAGATACAGGGTGTCGTTGCCCAAGGGGTTTTCCACAATCAGCCATACGTCGTATACCCCGGGGTCGGCGTAGGCTACCACTTCTTCTTCCAGTGCGGAGCTCTCCGGCTGCCCGCCGGGGAACAACCATTGCCTTTGGCCAACGCCATGCAAGCTGGCGTCGCGGAAAGTAACCCTTCCGGCAGGCAGCAATTGGGTGGCGCTTTGCCGTACAGCAGCCTCTGGCGCCTGCTCGTACGCCCGCACCCGATAGCTGAAATAGCCCTCAGGGGCCGGCATAGGCCTCGCCTGTCGTTTACCGGAAGCGGCTACGGCTTCTATATAATATTGTACTTCCGACCCCGCCGGCTGCGGGGGTATGGCGCCAAAATACCAGCCATCGTCAACGAAGCCAGGCATCAAGGGCACGGCCGTATAGTTTTCATTTGGCGCTACCCGGTAATGTAGCGTTACGCCGTTGATGCCGGCGCGGTGGCGCACCCTCGCGGCTACAGGGTAGTAGTCGCTGCTGTTGTAGGTGTCGCCTAAGCGGGCATGAGATATCCATAGCGGATCGCGCACTCCTATGGTTTTGGTAATGCAGTGCAGGGCGCCGCTCAAGGCTATGATGTCGTTGCATTCGATACCTACCACCCGGTAGCCCGGCAGATTATCGCGGTATATCCGCAGGGCTGTAGTATCGTACTGTTCTTCATAAATGGGTACCAACAGCGTTTTATTGATGAATATGGCATTGGTATAGGTGCGATATTTACCCGCGGGGTTATCGGGGTAAAGGCCCTGTTCATCGGGTGGCATGGTTTGCCGGATAATGCGGTAAGGATTGCCAAAAGGAGTGCGCAGGCTATTTTCAATAAAGGCTAAGTTGGCTTCAATCTGGGGGCCGTCGGCTACGCCTTCGGGGTATTGCCCTATCACGAGGGTCTCTTCATCTAATGGCAACATGTGCATATCCAAATGATGAATCTCATCGAAGGGCAACCGCCTGAGTATGTGGTAATCTTCAAAACCGAAGTACCGGCGGGAAATATCGTCTATCCAAAAACCGGTTTTGCCGGGGTTTTCCTTCAGTAGCAAATCACTTGACCAAGCAGCGCCTAAGCCATCTCGCAATAAGTTACCTCCGGTATGCACCCATGCGTCGGGTGGCGCCGTAGCCGAGTAGAGGGGTAGGTCTAACCACTCGGCTACAACCTGGGGAATCATGTCGTCGGCCATCCGCGTAGGCCGGTTGTAGATATAATCTGTGATGGCCAGCGAATCCACATCGCTGTGATACACAGCCCAAGGGCCGTAATCGCGGATCCAGATGGAGTTATAGGGCGTCGACAAAAAAACAACGCTGTCGAGCGGAATGCCCTCTGCTGTAAGCTGGGCGCTTACGCCCGAGCTGTTGTCTGTTACAATCAGCACTTTGCATTCATCCACCGCATAACGCACGATTTCCGTGAGCACTTCCGGAAACGATGTCCAGGTTATAACCAGCGCCTGCACTTCCTCCCATTCTGCCATAGTGCGCACCTGACTCGGCGGGGGGCTGGGCGGTAGTAATTTTAGCAACGCCGGCTCAATTAAAAAATCGGGCATCAGCGCGGCTTCTTCCCGCGTTAAACCTGCCGGCAGGGGGCTGCCGTTTTGAGCTGCCGAAGAAAAAGACAGGCCCAGCAACAGGCCAAAACCAAGCGAGCGTAGTAGTCGGATTTGCATAGTTGCTCTTTTAGTTGTAACCGCTTTAATTGCTTTGACTTAATGTGAGAATACAGACGGGTGCACCGGGCATAGTAGGTTTTGTACATTACGGCGCAGATAAACACAGAAACATACACACAACCCCTGCCGGCTCAAACTATAATACGCCGGTAAAGATAAGGATAAGCCCCTGCTTATAACCATCAGGTAGCTCTTTTTGCAGCGGAGAGTACATATTGATCTCTCATAGTGAAGGTTTTTTTAGGGCAACATTTTGCAGGACACGCCGCTGTGTGAAATTTTTTCTTTGAAAAAAGTATTAAAAACATTTGTTGATAAAAAGAAATTGTTTTATCTTGCGGTGCAAAAGAACGGAATTGTTATTTGCAAATTATAAACTGCTGTCAATATGATAAGAGAGGATCGGCGCCAGCTCAACGAACGCTTTATCAAAGTATTTAAAATACTGGAAGAGCGAGGCGAAATCGTCAAAAACGACCGCGGCGGTAAAGGCATGGGTGACTTTGCCGAGCGCATCCTGGGCAATCGCGCCTACGGGCACATCATTCGCGCATACCTGAACACCGACGATAATCGATGCATCGACTATCGGCAGGCGCGCATCCTTTGTAGGGAATATGGCGTCAACGAAGCCTATATGATCGACGGCATCGGCACGCCATTTGGCTTCGATATCCCCGAAGCGCCGGCGCCACAAGAACGCTCCGGCAGCAAACCTGCCGCCAGCGTTGGCAATATCCTTTTTACAACCCAGGAAGCCTTCGCCGGCGTATCCATCGATACCAGTAGTTTCGTTCGCGAAAGCCTCGACTACTTTGCCCTGCCAGGCCTCAATGGGCCGGGGCTCGTGGCTATGCCCATCAACGGCAATAGTATGGAACCCATTATCATGGATGGCGATGTCGTAGTCTGCCGCGAGCTCTCAGGGCTTCACGAAGTGAAAGACAACAAGATATACGCCGTTAAAAACAACGGGTCTATATGGGTGAAATACGTCCAACGCATTAAAAATGAAAAAGGTCGTACCATTCATCTTAAATTGATCTCTGCCAATCACCTCGAATACGATCCCTTCATCGAAGAGGTCAACGAGTATACTCGCCTCTACGAAGTGGTTAGGCGCATCAGCGAGTTATAATTTTTCTCCATTTTAGAACGCGTATTTAGGGCAGTTGCTGCTAAACTTGCAGCAACTGCCCGGTTTTGTCGCCGATAGCGTATCGCTTTCGGGATAGGTCGTTTTCTACGTCTACCAAAACAAATACTTGTATTTGCTTCTGATCTGCATTCCCTTGTAGAAGGGGCCCCTATTGCCTTTATAGTTCTCCATGCCAGGATTTATGAATCTTGACTTGGAGAATCATAAGTATGCCCGATATAAGCATGAAGGCCATGCGACCTCTTTAGGCCGTATCCGACACGACACTGCAGTTTGGGTTTTATAGTTCTCCAAGCCAAGATTTGTGAATCTTGACTTGCTCTTTTTCCGTCT
>CAYOTJ010000150.1:0-8158 GCA_964406855.1 uncultured Saprospiraceae bacterium | reverse complement strand
ACACCTCGGTGAAAATCCACTCGCCCGCCGCAAAATGGATGGTGAGCCCCAGCGTCGCCAGATGCACTTCGGCGGCCCGCTCGCTCACGAGGTAGCTCTTCGCCAAACCCGTTTCAGGCTCATAAACGGGGTAGTGCGAAAAGTTGTGGAGCTCGAAATTGCCGTCAAAAGCCTGGTTGATGCGGCGCAGCAGGTTGAGGTTGAAGTTGCGGGTGACGCCCTGAGCGTCGTTGTAAGCCGCCAGTATGAGGTGCGGATTTTTTTGGAGGTCGAAGCCCGTAAGCACCCGGTCGCCGGGGCGCAGGGCTGCATGGAGCGCCTGATAAAAACTCAAGGCCTCGTGCGGAAGGTAGTTGCCGATGTTGGAGCCTAAAAATAGCGCCAACCGCGGCGCTTCGCTGCCGAAAGCCGGGCTTTTCAGAGCGGTAAAATAGTCGGCCTCAATGGGCAGGAGTTTCAGGGCAGGCCACTCGCCGGCGAGGGCCTCCGAGAGCTTCCGGAGGGCATTGGCAGAAATGTCCACCGGCGCATAGGTGAAATCATAGCCGCCCTCTATCAGATGGCGCAGCAGCAGCCGGGTTTTGAGGCCGTCGCCGGCGCCCAACTCTACGAGGTAAAAATGGCGGTCGGGGGCATAGCCCGCCAGAAAATCGGCTGCGTAGCGACTCAAGATGTCGTATTCGCAGCGGGTGAGGTAGTACTCGGGCAGCGCCATGATGGCCTGGAAGAGCGCGTCGCCGGTTTCGTCGTAAAAATACTTGGACGACAGCCGCTTTGGGCTGCCCATAAGCCCCTCGGCTACATCGCGGGCAAAGGGATCGTTGCGGTAACGGTGGGGCAGTTGGGCGGAGAAGGTCATACGTTATACTTTGGCTAACCGCAGCCCGGTAAACTGCCAGCGGGCCTCGGGGTGGAAAAAATTGCGGTAAGAGGGGCGGCTGTGCCCCTGAGGGGTAGCTACCGAGGCGCCGCGCAACACCATCTGGTTCACCATAAACTTGCCGTTGTACTCGCCCAGCGCGCCCTCGGCCTTGCGGTAGCCGGGGTAGGGGAGGTAGGCGGAGTTGGTCCACTCCCAACGCATACCATAGGCTAATCTTCCGGCGGCGGCTTCCCACTCAAATTCGGTGGGCAGGCGGGCCCCCGCCCAGGTAGCATAAGCGGCGGCCTCATAAAAATTGAGGTGGGCTACAGGCGCCTCGGGCGCCAGCGGTTGCAGCCCGTCGAGGGTGTAGGTATGCCACTGTTCCTGCTGTTGGCGCCAGTACAGCGGGGCGGCAGCGCCCTGCGCCTGCGCCCAGGCCCAACCCTCCTGATGCCAAAGGCCCACCTGTCGATAGCCGCCGTCGGCCACAAAGGCCATGTAGTCGGCGTTGGTTACCAATTGATTGGCTAAGGCGTAGGCGGGCAGCCATACGCGGTGCCGCCCCAACTCGTTATCGAAGCAAAAACCCTCGCCGGCATAGCCGATGTCGTAAAAGCCTTCCGGCATTTCCAACCAGCCATCGGGCCCCGTTTCAGGGCGTTGCTCGCCGGCGTCGTATACAGCCGGGTAGAGCGGATTGAGGCCAAGGGCGTACTTCAGGTCGGTGACGAGCAACTCCTGATGCTGCTGCTCGTGGTTGAGGCCGAGGGCTACGAGCTCGGTCAGGAGCTCTGCTCCGCTTTCGAGCAAACCCGCCATGTGGTCGTCGATATAAGCCCGGTAGGCATATATTTCCCGCACGGTGGGCCTGCTGAGGCTGCCGCGCTCGGCCCGCAGGGTGCGCTCGCCCACGGCCTCATAGTAGCTGTTGAAGAAAAAATTGTATGCCTCGTTGAAGAGCCGATATCCGGGGGCGTGAGGTTTAAGGATGAAGGTTTCAAAAAACCAGGAGGTATGGGCCAAATGCCATTTGGCCGGACTCACAAAAGCCGCCGGCTGGAGGCCATAATCTTCTACCTCCAGCCCCCGGCATATATAGGTCGTATGGCTGCGCACAGCCAGGTATTGTTCTAATAGCGTCGTCATGGATAAAGTAGGGGTCGGGGCTAATGACCGATGATGCCCATTTCAAATTTGCAGGTTTCCTTCAGCAACTCCTCGTTGTTGATCATCGAAGTTTGGGTTTTGATGTAGCCCGTTTTGATGTCGTAGACCCAGCCGTGCAGGTAGGGGCGGTTGCCTTCTTTCCAGGCGTTTTGGACGATGCTGGTTTTGCCGAGGTTGTACACCTGCTCAATGACGTTGAGCTCTACCATGCGGTCGAAGCGGGCGGCTTCATCCAATACGCTCAGTTGCTGCCAGTAGTAGTTCTGGGTGTCTTTGATCTGGCGCAGCCAGTTGTCGATGAGGCCGTACTGCTCGTTGCCCATCGCTACCTTCACGCCGCCGCAGCCATAGTGGCCGCATACGATGACGTGCGACACCTTGAGCACCTCTACGGCATATTGCAGCACGCTCAGCATGTTCATATCGGTTTGTACCACTAAGTTGGCAATGTTGCGGTGTACGAAGATATCGCCGGGGTCGGTTTTGGTGATCTCATTGGGCGGCACCCGGCTGTCGGCGCAGCCGATCCAGAGGAAGGCGGGCTGCTGGCCTTTGGAAGAGTTTTCAAAAAAATTGGCGTCGAGCGCCAGCTTTTCAGCTACAAAATCCTGGTTGTTTTGCAGCAGCTTTTCGATGAGCTTGATCATAACGACAGATGTTTTAGCGGAGTGAGAAACCTTGTTAAAAAACCTTTTCGTATTCAGCCACTACGTGTTCTTTGCCTAAGCTGGATTTCGACTCCAACAGCTCGAATACGTTGTTTTTGATGGTGTGGGCTATGTCGCCGGTGGGCAGATCATTGCAGTCGAGCCCAAAGGGATCTTCGATTTCCTCCGCCATGAGCTGCACGCCGATGAAAGCAAAAAATATCATCATCACCAGCAAAATGGCCCAATAGCCCGATTGCGGTATGAGGGCCAGCGGCAGCAGTATGCCATAAACGGTGATGAAAATTTTGAGGTACACATTGTAGCTGAACGGTATGGGCGTCTTTTTAATGCGCTCGCAGGCGCCCAGAATGTCTAACAGGGCCTGCATTTGGGGCTTGAGGTTGAGGAAGTCTTCTTTAGTGATCTTCTCTTCGCGGTGCATGTGCTCTACAATCTGATGAATTTGCAGACTGATGTAGTTGGGGATATGCCCCTTAGTGGGGTATGCCTCTTTGTCTTCTTCTGTCAGGAAAACCAGCTCTTCCAATTTTACACCCTCGCGCAGATGCTCTTTGAGCGCAATGCAGAAGTTGCTGATGAGCGCCGCCATCCGGTGTTTGGAGGCCTTGTCCTCTGTCGGGAACATAGCCGAAACCGATACGGCTAAGTTGCGGCAATGATTCACTAATGCGCCCCATTGCATACGGCCTTCCCACCAGCGGTCGTAGGCCGTATTGGTGCGGAAAACCAATAAAATGCTGAGCACAATGCCCAGCAGCGAGAAGATGTTGGCGTTGACGTCAATGGTGACGTTGCGCATAAATTCCAGCTCAATAACCGCTACCAACGCTGTAAAAGCGCCAATACTCCCCACGGCCCGCATGACGCGGGTCATCGTCCAGGAGCGAAACAAATGGGTAATGTCTTTGAGCCAGTGCTGATTGGCCTTGTAATAAATCATAGTGGTGCAAAGTGGATGTAAAAAATAAGAATCACCTATATTTCACCTAAGTATTTATGCACAAAACTAATCGACATGGCACCCTCGCCCACAGCAGAGGCCACCCGATTCATAGCGCCGGAGCGCGCGTCGCCGGCCGCAAAAATGCCCGGCACGCTGGTCTCTAACAGGTAGGGGTCGCGGTCGAGCTTCCATATCTTGCCCAGGTGGGCATTTTGGAACAAATCGCGCCCCGTACACACAAAACCTTTGCCATCGAGTAGCACGTCGGCGGGTAGCCATTGCGTAACGGGCTGCGCGCCAATGAAAATAAACAGGGCCGCCGCCTCAAATTCTTTCTCCTCGCCACTGTCGTAAAAGCGGACGCGCAGGCGCTCCAGCGATTCTTCCCCCAGCGCCTCGCTCACTTCCGTGCCGCCCCATACTTCAATGTTGGGCGTACCCGCAATCTGCTCAATGAGGTAGGCCGACATGGTGTCGACCAGCGAACTTCTCCGAATGAGGATAACCACCTTGGCCGCAAACTGGCTCAGGTACATGGCCGCCTGCCCCGCCGAGTTGCCCCCGCCTACAATGAATACCGTCTTGTCGCGGCAGTAGTGCGCCTCGGTATTGGCCGCCCCGTAGTAAACGCCCGCCCCCGTGAGCCGCTCTACGCCCGGGGTGTCTAAGTGGCGGTAGTTGACCCCCGTTGTGATCACTACGCTCTTGGTATAGATGGTGTCGCCGCTTTCGAGATGCAGGATTTTGTAAGGCGATTTGAAACTGATCTCCTTCACTTCCTGTGGCGACAGGAACTCCGTGCCAAAGCGGGTCGCCTGCGTAATGGCGCGCCGCGCCAGATCAGCGCCGCTCAGCCCCTTCGGAAAGCCTAAGTAGTTTTCAATGCGCGAGCTGGTACCCGCCTGCCCGCCCGGCGCCCGCTTCTCAATGAGCAGGGTTTTTAGTCCTTCCGAGGCACCATATACCGAGGCGGCTAAACCGGCCGGGCCTGCGCCTACGATAACCACGTCGTAGAGATCTGATTTGGCGCTGGCGCTAAGCCCCGCTCTGCCGGCAATGTCGGCTAAGCTCGGTTGAGCAAGGAACTCGCCATCTTCAAAAAACACAGCGGGTAGTTGTTCGACGCCAATGTTGTTGGCCGCCATAAGCTCGCGCGCCAGCTCGTTGGTTTGCACATCCAACCACTGGTAAGGCATGAGATTGCCCGACAGGAAATCCTTAATCTGGTGCGAGCGGGGCGAAAACTGATACCCCACCAACCGTATGCCCTTAAACTCGGGCCGGAAGCCCGCCTGCCACTCGTCGAGCAGGTCGTTGATCACGGGGTATAGCTTTTCCTCCGGCGGGTCCCAGGGCTTCATCAGGTAGTAGTCGAGCTGTACGTCGTTGATGGCCTTGATGGCGGCGTCAGTATCCGAATAGGCCGTCAGCAATACCCGCCGGGCATCGGGGAAGATGGTTTTGGCCCGCTCCAGAAAATCTACGCCCTCCATTTCGGGCATCTTCTGGTCGGAGAGAAACAGCGCCACCTGATCGCCCCGGTTTTTTAGGGCCGCCAGGGATGCCAAGGCCTCGTCGCCCGAGGAGGCGCTCAGCACCCGGTACTCTTCCCGGTATTGATTTTTGAGGTCCCGGGAGATGGCCCGGAGCACCTGCGGATCGTCGTCAATGGAAAAAATGATGGGTAAACTCATACAATATGGGTAGTGGTTAAGACAAAATTCCTCCGCAAATTAGGCTTCGCCCAGCGGAAAGCAAAAAGAAAAAGTGGTTTCGCCGGGCTTAGAAGTTACGTTTACGTCGCCGCCATGCCGCGTAACAATCTGATAAACCAACTCCAGCCCTAAGCCTGTGCCTTTGCCCAACCCTTTGGTGGTGAAAAAAGGCTCCCATATCCGGTCTATGATGTCGGGCGGTATACCGGGGCCATTGTCGGTAATGTACACCGTCAGATAGCCGCCATCTTTGAGGGTTTTAATGGCGATCTCCGGGTTGGGCATTCCTTCCAGCGCATCTAAAGCATTGTCGATGACGTTGGTCCACACCTGGTTGACATCGCTCACAAACATGGGCACTGACGGTATCGAATCGTCGAAATTTTCTACAACATGCACGCCGTTTTTCTTGATCTTATGCCCCAGCATCGTCAGCGTGCTCCTGATGCCGAGGTGTACGTCGGCCGGATGTTTCTCCGGAGCGCGGTCCATGTGGGTGTAGCTCTTAATGGCATTGATGAGGTTTGAAATGCGCTCCGATGCCTCCTGTATATCGGCTACCATGCGCTCGGTAGTCAGGTTGTTGTCCACCCAGCGCAGCACGGGCTCCATATCTTTATCGGGCACGTGTTCTGCAATGACGTCTATATCCGCAGGCAAAAAGCCGAACTCCACTAAGTTTTCAGCCAACTCGGCCGCTTTTTTAACGCCATGGTCGGCCAGCCAGTCCGCTAATTCATCTTCCCGGTCGGTGCGCTCCATCAGGCCGAGCGGCGGCTTTGGCTGTTGCAACTTTTCAAGCAGGAGGTTATTTACCACATCTATCTGTTCTTCGGTCATGTGTATGCGGACGACCTTTTTGAAGGCGTCGGGCTGAAACTGCAAATGTCTGGCAAGCTCCGCAGAACCCCGCGCAATGGCTGCCGCCGGATTGTTGAGCTCGTGGGCTAAGCCTGCCGACAACTTGCCTAAGGCCATCATCTTTTCGTTTTGCTTTTGCAGGGCCGTAAACTCCCGCACCCGCGAGGTCATCACCTGCACCAGCGCCTGCGTCAGCTCATAGTGGTTGGCAATGAGCTCGCGCTCATATTCCTTGGAGAAAGAAATGACCTCAGTTTCCTCCACGGCCTGCCCGTAGGCCGTAGCCGCCTTACCTCTCGAAAACGGCAGATACCCCGAAATGGAACCGCCTTCCCAAAACGTAACCACCAACTGCTGGCTGCCTTGGCTCCTGAACACCTTCACCGAACCCCGCACGATAAAATGGGTGTTTACAAGCGAGTCCTCAGGCCTGAAAAGGTACTCCCCCTCTGCTACGGTATAGCAGTTGCTTTTGCTCACCAACCACGCCAATTGATCGTCTGGTACGCCGCTCAGCGCTTCAAACTGGCGGAGCGCCGCCACACAGATTTCATCAGTTTGCATCATACAGCATTTATAACTTTAAGACCTATGCCTATACTTATCCGCCCCAACTTACTTAGCCGCCGGCCGGAAAGCCTTTATCACTTCCTCGCAGGTCTCCAACCGGGGCCCGCCAATGAGGTCTATACAATAAGGAACAGCCGGAAACACGGCCTCAAGGCACAACCGTATGGCCGCCGGCTTTCCCGGCAGGTTCACCACCAGCGCGCCGCCCCGAATGCCGGCCGTCTGCCTCGACAGTATGGCCGTAGGCACCTGCTTCAGGCTTTCGCGCCGCATCAGTTCCCCAAAGCCGGGCAGCATCTTATGGCACACCCGCTCCGTAGCTTCCGGCGTCACATCCCGCGCTGCCGGGCCCGTGCCGCCGCTGGTCACAATCAGGCAACAACCCTGCTCGTCGGCCATTTCCATCAGCGTCGCCGCTATCAAATCTTCCTCGTCAGGGATCACCCGATACACCGGCTCCCATTCCGAGATCAAAAACTCGCGTAGCGTCTGCACAATAAATTGGCCGGGAATGTCTTCGTACACGCCTGCGCTGGCCCGGTCGGAGACGTTGATAATGCCTATCCTGGCAACCATAGTGTAAAATGCTTAATTTTGTGTCTTGGCAGGTACCTGACCTTCCTCGTCGATACAGGTATTTGTCTAAACACATAAACGATCGCTTAGTTGCATGCCCATGACGCACGCTTTCCCAGCCAAGGTACTGCTTTTTGGAGAACATACCATACTGCGCGGCTCCCGCGCGCTGGCAACGCCCTATTTTGAGCTGGGCGGCAGTTGGGCCTGGGGCGGCAGCGCCCAACAACAACGCCTGCCCGACTTTGCCCGCTATTTATCCGAAATCTGGCCCGAAGGTATGCTCCATGCCGCCGCTTTTGCCCGCGATCTGGCCCGCGGCCTCTACTTCCAGGCCAACATCCCCACCGGCTACGGCTTAGGCAGCTCGGGCGCCGTCTGTGCCGCCGTCTTCGATCGCTACGCCGCCCCGGAAGCCAAGGCCCTGCCGCCCGCCGCCCTCAAAGCGGCCTTAGCACAGGCCGAAAGCTTCTTTCACGGCGCCAGCTCCGGCGTCGATCCGCTGTTGTGCTACCTGCGCCGCCCCCTCTGCCTGTTGCCTGGCGGCGATTTCGCCGCCGTCGAGCTGCCTCCCTTACCCCAGCTGCGTTTTTTTCTCCTCGACACCGGGCTCGCCCGCTCCACCAGCCCTTTGGTGCAATACTTCATCAGCCGCTTCGACGCCGAGCCCGACTTTCGCGCCCAGGTGCAAGACCGCTGGATGGCCCCCACAGAAGCCGCCATCGACGCCCTGTTCGCTGCCGACGAAGCCGCCCTCTCCGCCGCCTTTGCCGCCATCGGCGCCTTCCAG